>NZ_PIZD01000008.1:0-8859 GCF_010365615.1 Actinomyces sp. 565 | reverse complement strand
GTTTTGGGGCCTGGGAATGGTTTCCATTCCCAGGCCCCAAAACCATCCCCGGCCCGGTGCTCTAGCAGCGAAGGCATCTACCTACGCGCATTGTGCCGCCGCTGGCTGTCAGGTCAGCAGCGAGCAATAACCTGGGTCCCTTCCGCTGGGACGTAGTGGTCGGTCGCCGGCACCGGCCTGAACAACGTACTCCGTGGTGACGACAAGCTGGCTGCCCGGAGCAGGCAGAAGGCAGCCTGCGTGATGAGCTGCTCTCGCCACTGGTGCTCGATTGGAAGGTGAGAACGGGAGAAAGGTAGGCGACCTGGAAGAAGTTCAGCCGCCTCAGGGACCGTAACCTGCCAGTCCTTGAAGTCCTTAAGCCCCTGGCCCTCATGCCGCATGGTCTCAGCCGCGCCGGCCTCCAGGATGCCGTTCTCAAAGTTGCAGACCGCGAGAGCGGCTGAGCAGGGCTGGAGCGCGGGGGCGGCCTCGCTGCCTACCGCTCCCGTGCGGACAGAGGGGTGGCCTTGGCCGGCGAGGCTGTCGCCGGCCAAGGCCACACCTGAAAGGGTGCGCGGGTGCTGCTCCGTCCAGTTCAGTTCCCGATGACTCCGGGGCGCCGTCGCTCGACGACGACGGCCATGGTGACAAGCACGGCGGCAAGCGCGATGAGCCACATGAGGGCCGCGGAGGTGCTCAGGGGATCGTCGGCGAAGGAACTGGGACTGACGAAGTTGTTGACCAGGGCGGCGATCGTGCGCCTGCCCACTACCCGCTCTACGACCGGGCTGCTGCTCTGGAGGAGAGGCTCTGCCAGCAGGAGCCAGCCGGCCACGCCCGCCAGGGCGGGGATGGGCCGGCGGATGAGGACGGCGGCCCCGATGACGCTGAGCTGGGCGAGAACGGCGCCCAGGGGGGCGGCGACCAGCATCCTGGTAAGTCCGGCAGTGGCCAGGACAGCACTGACGCTGGTAGCAAAGGCCAGGACGGCAAGACCCGCGGCGATGGACACCAGGGTGACTACCGCGGCCTGGAGGCCGGCATGGACCGCGCAGGCGGTGATGACGGCGCTGCGACGCGGAAGAGCCGTGTAGACCAGGGCCAGCTCGCGGGTTTGGATGAGCCGTAGGTAGGTCCACGAGCCGGTCAGGAGAGTCAGCGGCAGGCAGAGCATGCCCCAGCCGCTGACGACGGCCCCGATCGCGGACTCGGCATCACTGAGGGCGCCGGAGGAGGTCAGGGAGATCTCGAAGATGACCACCACTCCGGCAGTGATGGCGGCGTTCGCGGCGCCGGTAAGCAGAGTCAGGAGAAGTGTGCGCCGCAGCGCGCCGTGGGAGCTCATGCTGGCCCGGAGCCAGGCCAGGACATCACCCAGGAGACCACTGCGGGAGGCCCTGGCACTGGTGGTGGGGGCGGGTGGTCCTGCCGGGTGGGAGCGGGCGGCGCCGTCAGCCGCTGCCGAGCGCATAGGGGCCGCTGCGGCTGAGGTGGAACGCGCGGATGCGGTCGTAGTGGCCACGGCCTCGGTGGTCAGGGCGACGGTGGGTAGGCCCCAGGGTCGCCCGGCCGGGTCGGCGGTACGGGTGAGGAGGACGGCGGCAGCCGCACAGGTGAGGGCGGCCAGGACCAGGAGCGGCAGGAAGCCCCAGGTGTCAAAGGCAGGCAGGCCCATCTCGCCCCAGGCACCGTAGAACCACGTGACAGCGACGGAATACGGGGCAAGGAGCGCCCCGACAGACGGAGGAACGAGGTTACCCACGACGGTGAAGAGGAGCTTCTCGATCACCTGGCTCCAGAGGACCAGCCCCGTCGCCACCCACGGCAGTGACCTCAAATTGGCAAGGACGGCGACGGCGAAGCCGAAGCACACTGCCAGCGGGGGCAGCACCATCATGCGAGCGGCCTTCGGGGCGAAGGCCGCTAGGGCGGCGGCGGCGTCGGGCCACCCTCCCAGCGGCATGAAGGCCGCGATGAGGACCAGGGACCCCAGGGCGCTGACCTGGGCGGCGACGAGGGACGAGACGAGCTTGGCGGCCAGGATCGCGCGCGGGCGCGGGCGGACCAGGACGACACTGGCCAGCATGCCATCACGTGCGTCACCGGCCAGGACCAGGATGGGCAGGGTGAACCACGCCAGGCGGCAGACGAGCTCGTTGAAGCTCAGTGCCGTGCTCACGTAGGAGCCGGAGGAGGAGGCGTATGCCAGAGCGAGGTAGATGTCCAGGAGAGCACCGACGGCCAGCGCCCCGGCCAGCAGCAGTGCGGGCCACCGGTAGGTGTAGAGCTTGTAGATCTCGCTGATGAGCAGTCGCATCGCTATCACCGCTCCTTGGGGGCGAGGTGCTTGAAGAAGGCGTCTTCCAAGCTGCCTTCCGCCTCGAAGTCGCTCAGGCTGCCACTTCCGGTGACGCGCCCGTTGGAGATCATGACGACGCGGTCGGCCACGGCGGAGACCTCGGTCAGGATGTGGGAGGACAACAGGATGCCCCGGCCCTGGTCTCGTAGCTGCCGTAGCAGGTCGCGGAACCAGCGGATGCCCTCGGGGTCCAGTCCGTTGAGCGGCTCGTCCAGAACGAGGTAGCGCGGGTCGCCCAGCAGCGCTCCGGCCAGGCCCAGGCGCTGGCGCATGCCCAGGGACAGGCGCGAGACACGTCGTTTGGCGGCGTAGGCCAGGTCGACCTGCTCTAGCAGCAGGGGGATGCGGGAGCGGTCCAGGCCCCCGGCGATCGCCAGCCAGGTCAGGTACTGCGTCACCGTCTGGCCCCCGGCGATCCACTGGGCGTCGAGGATGGAGCCGATGGTGCGCATCGGCTGAGCCATCCTTGCATAAGGGGTCCCCTCAATAAGAGCCGTGCCCCGAGCCGGGCGCTCCAGGCCCAGCAGGATGCGCAACGTGGTGGACTTTCCCGCACCGTTTGGCCCCAGGAAACCGACGATCTCGCCGGTAGAGACCTCGAAGGACACGTCGCGCAGCTCGAAGCCCGAATAGGCCTGGCACACGTCAGTCAGGACAATGGACATGGTGATACTCCCTTGGTTGAGAATGGTTGACGATGCGGCGTGTGCGGCCAGGTGCTGGGCATCACCTGACGTAGATAGTCCGTTCGCCCAGGTTGCGGCCGACATTGGGCTAACGGGTCATCCCAGATGTATTCCTACTCGGTGATCTCGTCGAGCAGGTCGCTCTTGGCGGCGGGGGTGGAGGTGAACTTGGCGTCCATTCGGGTATTCCTTTCAGATTGGGTGTGAGTGGTGCGGATTGAGTGGTGCGGATACTGTGGGCTCCGCACCGGTTGTCGTTGCTGACAGGAATAAGTGTGCTCACCGGCCGTGGTGCTTCCCATCAGCAGAACGGCTCAGGCTTATGAGACTTAAGGAGGAGCCAGAGCCGACGATCGTCTAGTTGATCCGGAACGCTGAGACCGGGCCCGTTCCAGCGCGCGGGAGGCAGCACCGAGGGTGAGCTATGCGGGCGGAGCGCCGCCCCGTGCGGCCAGGGGTCCAGCAAGTCGGCATCAGGGTAGGAGTTTCCTAGATGTATCGGCGTGTTCACAGGGCCGCGGCCAGGCATTCCAGCGACTACAGGTGCAGTGCCCCATCAACAACCGCAAAGGGGCTCTCCCGGTTTGTGGGTGTGCTTGGGGCACGGTGGGTGTTGCCGCCCCGGCGGGGGTGGGTGCCGCTCCCCAGGCGCCCCGTGGGACGGAGAGCCCAGGATCGGCTCCAACGGTAGACCGTGGGCGGGCAGGCTCCCACCTACCCGACGCCACCCCGGATTCCAACACGCCCCGCGAGTTGGAAGGTCTGGCATGCGCCACCCGGGAAGTACGGCCCTGCGCAACACCCGGGCGCCAGCCGGCGGCAGGCAGGTCCGCCGTGATCGACACCCTTCCTTTCCCGGCCCCGTACTTGGACCGCGTCCCTCCGCTGGACCCGAGTCTCTGGTAGTTCCTCCAGTCGGTCGAAATAACCACCGGGATCGGTCTAAGTGGCAGGCGATGTGCGTGCGGAGAATATGGGGAGCACTGCCCATGCCAGCGCATTGAGTCGGTTCAGACCCCACCCATATTCTGCGACGGTGACTTCACAGACGCCCCCTCCCTCCCCTGACGCCGCCCCCAGCAAGCAACGCGGCCATACCCGCCGCGATATCATCCTCGGTCTTGGCACCGCCGTAGTCGTGACCGGAGTTGGCGTGCGCAGGTGGCTGCGGACACCCACGAAAGAGCCGGATACGACGCCTTTCGCCGATTACTTCACCGGCCGTGCACCCGTAATGAGCGAGCCGACCGTCGACACCGAGCATGTCTCCACCAAGTCCTGGGGCGTACGCACCTTCCTCACACTGGAGGAGAACACCCCCGTCGAGGACGCCACCGCCCTGATCCAGTCCGCCTACACCGACCTGGCCGCGAATGTTGAGGGGCTGGATCACGCCACCCTCCTGATCAGCTGGAACGGAACCGGACCGGCCGGCGAGAACCTGCACACGGCCATTGACGTAGACCTCGTGCGCCCGCACTCAGAGCTAGACTTCCAGTGCGAGCGGCTCCGCATCGCCGCCGGACTCAACCAGGGCGCCATCGCCGCGGTTGGCATCCCGCTGGAGACCGATGACGCAATCGAGATCAGCCACATTGACGCGGATACCCTCCCCGCCGACGCCGTCCTGGCGCCACCGGCAGCCGCCGACGGCACCACCCTGACCTACGAGGATCGCCTCAAAGTCGGCAGCACATCCCTGACGATCAGCGCCACCTCCGACGTCGACCTGTCTGGAGTTCCCCTCGACGCGGTGCTAGCCGCTCTTCCCGGCGGCGCCGAGGACCCCGCCCGCGAACCGATCGTGACCCTGGACGCCGTCGGCCCCGGCTACGCCGACGGGCTGCCCGCAATCAATATCTACGAGCAGGACCTGACCCTGGACGAGGCCGAGCCCATCCTGCGCGCCTTCGACGGAGCAGACGGCCCGCACGCCATCAAACTCCAGGTCGCCTCACTACCGGACGCCGAGATGCGGTTCCTGCTGACCGACGGCACCCTCACCGCAGACCCATCCTGGCACTTGGCGGAGGAGGAGATGGCGGACCTGCTCGCTCGCCTGTAACTCATCCGGGCGGCAGACCAGCCCGGCCTGAGCCCCGGCCCAAAAAGCGGTTCGGGTCCGAGCCCCGCTGAGGGGCCCGGACCCGAACTAACCAGGGAGGTTCAGGGACTAGCCAGCTCGGCTCTCTTCCGTGCCGACGCCCATAAGTCTGCCAGCGACCGAAGTGCTCAGCATCGGCCGATCGGCTAAGCGGATCGGACCCCCGATCGGCGGATACAGTCCCACCGAGTCCACCGGTCGACTCGGCCGACACGTCTGCTGCGGTGCACACATCACCCCACGCCGCCCCGGCACCACCACACCGGTTCGCGAACGCCCAGTTCCCGGCAGCTCTCCCGGCCGACCTCCACCCTTCGTTCCGCGGTATCCCAGGGTCCGCCTGGTAGGCTCATTGCGCCCCGAACAGGGCAGTACTATCCGTAGGCAAACAGGTTGACACCGACATGACTGATGCCCCGCCCCCGGAGGACCCGGACCGCGTCCAGGCGACGTCACCGGTCGGAATCCCGCGCATCGGCGTCACCCCCGTCGTCGACAAATCAGACCAGGCCTACCCGAGCCCCGCCGCCACCGCGGTCCCCCGCTCGACGACGTTGCTGGTGGACGCTCCGGAGCGCCGCCTGCGGCGGGCAGAGGACCTGCTAGACCTGGTTGTCGCCGGGCTCGGCCTGACCTTCATGGTCATCCTGGCCGCTTACGCCCACGCCACCACCACCGGCGTCACCCAAGACGTGCAGAACGCCCTCGCCGTCGTGCTGCGCCGAATCCTCGTCTTCCCCCTCCAGGCCGTCGAGGGCCTGCTCACTTTCACCGTGCCGGTAGTGGTCATCATGCACAGCCTGCTGCGCCGCGCCTGGCACACCGCGGGCGGTGCGCTGCTGGCGGGAGCAGGCGGCTTCGCACTAGCCTGGCTGAGCCTGCACGCACTGGACGCCTGGGGCCCGGCCATCCTCGCCTCAGGCCTGACCGTGACCGCCTCCGGCACGGCCCGGGTCGGGATCTCCACGGTATTCGCCACCCTGGCGGGACTGCTCACAGGCGCCGGGGACCGCCGCTCCTCCCCTGTAATCCGCTACACCTGGACCGCTGTCTGGATCGTGGTGGGCCTAGCGGTTCTCCGCAGCGCGATCACGCTTCCGGGCGCCGTCATCTCTATTCTGCTGGGCCGCCTGCCGGGGCTGGCCGTACGCTATGCCTTCGGCGTCGATGACACGCGTGCCCACGGCATAGCCCTGGTGCGCGCGCTGCGCCGCGCTGGAATCGACGCCGTCCGCGTGGTGCGCATGGACCGTGCCCCCGACGCCCGCGCCTGGACGGTTGAGACCGCGGCACCGCTGGGCTACACCGAGCGCGTCCGCGAGACCCCGCTTACCAGCCCCGCCGTACTAGACGCCAAAGCCGGCCCCGCCGACCCCCAAGACGCGGGCACGGACCCACCCGCATCACCTCAGCCGGAAGCGACCGCCCCGATACCTCCGGAGGACACCTCCACCATCGTCCCCGCCCACGACGTCGATCTGGCCGCCATTCTGGCAGAGGCCTCCTCCGCCGCACTAACTGAGGGTCAGCTCTCAGCCCACCGGCTGTATGCCGTCTGGGACAGCGCGGGGGTGCGCAGGGACGTCACCGTCCTGGACGCCGACCGGCAGGTTGCCGGCTTCCTGGCTACCCTCTGGGACCGGGTGCGGGTGAAGGGGCTGTCGCCGGAACGGGATCTGTCCGTGCGCTCTGCGGCCGAGCATGCAGCCCTGATGATCTTGGAGGCGGGTCGCGCCGGCGTACGCACCCCCGCCCTGGTCGGCATAGCCGAAGCCGATGAGTCCGTGGTGCTGGTAACCGACCACGTCCGCGGCGCCCGCGCCCTGGCGGACCTCGATGAGATCAGCGATGACGTGCTGAGCGACCTTTGGGACCAGGTCAGCCGCGCCCACAAGGCCGGTCTGGCACACCGGGAACTAGACTCGGCCGCCGTCGTACTCGACGACTCAGGTGCTGTCTGGCTGCTCGGGTGGGACTCCGGGGAGACCATCTCCTCCGAGCTGTCCCGCCGGGTCGACCTCGCCCAAGTCCTGGCGCTGACGGCCTCCCTGACTGACGTGGAACGCGCTATCACCGCCGCCTCCCGTTCCCTGACCACTCAGCAGCTGGCCTCCATCGCCCCCATGCTGCAGCAGGTGGTGCTGCCGGCAGCCACCCGTGAGGCCATGGGCCGGCGCGGCAAGGTGCTCCAGGAACTGCGCGACGCCCTGGTGGACTTGACGCCGACGGCGCACGCAGAGCCCGCCAAGCTGACCCGCTTCTCCCCACGCACCGTCATCATGGCGATCGTGGGACTGGTGGCGCTGTGGACCCTGCTGGCCCGCATGAACATCGAGCAGATCACCGACGCCGTTGCCGGGGCGAACCTCTGGTGGATCCTCGGGGCGCTGATCTTCTCGCTGGCCACCTACGTAGGCGCCGGCCTGGCACTAGTGGCATTCAGCCCGGTAAAGCTGCCGCTGTGGAAGTCCACCGAGGTGCACCTGGCCTCCTCGGTAGTCTCACTAGTCGCGCCCGCGGGAGTCGGCGGCGCCGCCATCAACCTGCGCTTCCTGGCCCGCAAGGGCGTGCCGACCGCGATCGGTGTGGCCACCGTGGCCCTGGTGCAGGTGGTTCAGTTCGTTGTCACCGTTGTCCTGCTCATTATCGTTGCCGCCACGACCGGCCAGTCGACCAGCCTGACCCTGCCCAGCGGCTGGGTACTGGTGATCGCCGTCGCCCTGGTCGCCGTCGTCGCCACCGCCCTGTTCATCCCGAAGGTGCGCAGCTGGGTATGGGAGAAGATCGAGCCGACCTACCGGCAGGTGTGGCCACGGCTGGTGTGGGTCATGTCCAACCCGGGCCGGTTGGCGCTGGGCATAGGCGGCACGCTGCTGCTGAGCCTGAGCTACATCCTGTCATTCGGGGCGAGCCTGTGGGCGTTCGGGCACACGCTGTCCTTCTCGGTGCTGGCCATCACCTACCTGGCTGCGAACACCGTCGGGTCCGTGGTGCCCTCACCCGGCGGCATCGGCCCGGTGGAGGTGGCACTGACCGCGGGCCTGGTAACGGCAGGGGTTCCCAACGGCGTGGCGCTGTCAACCGCAGTCGTCTACCGCCTGGTCACCTTCTGGGTTCCCATCCCAGTCGGCTGGCTGAGCCTGCACCGCCTGCAGCGGCACGGGGACCTGTAGCCGAGTCGATGAGGGCCGTAAACCGGCTCTTCGTGTTCTAGGGTGCTGGGGCGGGGCCCGGACTGCGGTGTGGTGTGAGGGTCGCGTTCGGGTAGTCGTACTCTGGCTGATGAGGACGTTTTCGCCGCGCCGAGGACGTTCTCGGGCTCACGAGGACGTCTTCGGGCGTATGAGGTCGTACTCGACCACCCCACACCGACCGAATACGACCTCATACTCCCCAAACCCTCCACATCGTGGAGGGTCTCGGGCTGACGAGGACGTTTTCGCCGCGCCGAGGACGTTTTTGGGCTCACGAGGTCGTCTTCGCCGCGCGGAGGTCGTACTCGGGCTGATGAGGACGTTCTGGGGCTGATGAGAACATCTTCGGTACGGCGGGCGCCGACGTCGGGGGGGCGGAACGGCTCGTGCGCCCCGCGCGACGCTTCGGCACTTCGCATGACGGTTCGGCACTTGGCACCAACGGTTCGTACCTTTCGGTGACGGTTCGTACCGCAGGGGTACTGTGTTGTCTCATGACTTCTGGGACTGTTGGATCTCATGACATCTGGGAGT
>NZ_PIZD01000007.1:0-21664 GCF_010365615.1 Actinomyces sp. 565 | reverse complement strand
GCCCTCGCACGACGCAACAGCTCAATATGCCCGTAGTGCAACAAATCGTAGGTGCCGTAAGTGATGACGCGCTTCATGGGGCCTCACATGGGTAATGGGTAGCCTATCCACGATCGAGTACTTACTACGCCAGGGCTAGCATGTCGATCGCGACGTGATGATTCTACCCAAGGCGCAGTACCTTGCCTCCCCTGTGACTGCGCTTACAGGATCACGAAACGGCGCCAATCCGCGACTACAGGCGAGGCTGGCGTGCCTGCTGCGTCAGGCGGACGCACCGCGCCGACTGGTAGGCACGTTCTGCCTCCGCGCCGTGCACCACGTAGCCGCACACCAGCCCCCAGTACGCGGCGGCCGCAGGCGAGTCGGTGAAGGGCACACGCGTATACAGGCTCGCTATCCGTCCAGCCCCTGTCACCGCCACGGCCTCCTCGCCCTTCCACAGCAGCATACGGGCGCGTGCCGCCGCACTCAGGTGCGGCCACGGCGCCCGCCTGATCTGCTCGGAGTCGAGGCGCTCGACCAGACGACGCATCAACGCCTCGTGTTGTGCGGCGAGTCCGGGAATGCTGGGGGTCTCCCCGCGATCTACGACCCCGAAGTACCAGCCCAAGTCATACAGGACCGTCTTCTGCGCCCAGTAAGCACCCCCGGTCTCCTCCAGAAACGGCAGGTAACGGTCTACGAGCTGCTCAACGTACCGGCCGGGGCGGTCCCAAGCTGTCTGGACCGCCGAGTCGCCGGAGGCGCGCTTGTTGTAGTAGTAGACCGCGTCCGGAACCACCAGGCAGTACGGGTTCAGTACTCGCACTCTGCCTACATACATGCCGTCCTCGAAGGTCGGCGCCACCCGGTCCTCCGGGAAGCGGCAGCGCCGAGCAAGATCCCCACGCACCAGCACCTCGTGGGTGGATAGCTGCACCACATCCGAGGACCGGCGCACGTCCACGCTGCGCACCCCCCGCCGGAACCGGAAGTCGAGGGGGTGGGGGACGGTCGCCCCCCGCTGGCGGATGAGCGTACGGCCAATGAGCATGCCCGCCCCCGCGTCATGCGCACCCAGCAGCGTTGAGATGAAGTCCGGGGCGAGCTCGTCGTCGGGATCGGGGAAGCCGATCCAGTCACCCGTCGCCTGAAGCAGCCCGAGGTTGCGAGCACGGCCCTGGCCACCGTTGTCCGTCTCGATCACCCGAGCGCGAAGATCCGTCCTCGCTGCCCACTTGCGGCACAGGACCGGGGAGTCGTCGCCGGCACCGTCCAGGACAAGTAGTACCTCCATCCGCTCATGCGGATAGTCCTGGGCGTCCAGGGAGGCGAGGAAGTCCGGCAGGTACTCGGCCACCCCGTACACCGCCACCACCAGGGAGACGGTCAGGTCCCGGCCAGTCCGGCGACGGCGAGCAATTCCCACTAGATCGTCTCCTTCAGCAGCCGGTGCAGGATCCGCTCACAGGCCCCCGCATCCGGGATGATCAGCTCCGAGGCCGCATGCAGCCGACCCGCGCGCGCGTCCAACGCCGCCGCGAGCGCCTCCCCCAGGCTCACGGCGGACACGGCGCCGGCCGCCACGTGCATACGGCGGTAGGCATCGGCGTCGGCGGTGCCGTCCGGACTCCAGACGATTGCCGCGGCCCCCAGCAGCATCGCATCATCCAGTATCGAAGAGCGGTCCGAGACCACGGCCCACGCCCGCGACAACTGCTCGGGCACGTCCGTGCCGGTGGTGGTGGGTACCGCCAGGCTCCTAAACCAATCCGGCGTAGTCAGGGCGAGCTTTGGGTGCACGAACAACACCGCGTCTACCCCCGACTCCCTCAGGGCCTCGGCGAGTTGGAGCCAGGGCGCGTAGAAGCCAGCGAGCAGGTCCGTGCGTCCAGGGTCCCGGTCCAGCGTCCTGGAAAGCCACGGACTCCAGGTGGGCGCCAGCACTACCCGATCGCGCTCGCGCCCGAGCAGGGCGTGCATGGCGTCATGGCGGGGGAAGCCGGTCAGCCATACCTCCCGGTCGGTGAGCAGGTAGGGGCTGTGGTCGGCGGTGATCGCGGTGTACTCGGCGCGGTGGGCGGTGATGAGCACGTCGATGCGGCGCGTGTTGAACCATCGCCACATGTGCCGCATGGTCACGCCGTGTTGCAGGAAGACCACCCGCTGGTCCCTGCGGGTTCCCGCGCCCACCAGGCGTGCGGCTACGACGGGGTCGCCGATGTCGGCCAGCAGCAGCGTGTCGGCCTGCGCCCAGGCGGTCTCAAATGCGGTCGTTCCCGGAGAGGCCAGCTCGAATCCCTCCGCCTCCAGACGCTCCCAGTCCGCACAGCGGCGGTCTATGGCGAACACGTGCCGGACGCCCGGCGCGTGCTCGCGCGCGTAGCGGTACAGGGGCTCGGCGTTGTCCCCGGCCGAGTCGTGCCGGTCCATGTACAGCCAGGTGCGGGGAGCACCCTGCGGCGTCACCGCCGACGCGTCCAGCCGTGGCATTCCCGCCTCCGCCCGAGTGGGCTCAGGCGCCGTCCCACCGCGGTGGCCGACCAGTCGGGCCGTGCGACGTCGCAACGCCCGTAGCCTCCGTGTCAGGGCGCGCCGCACCCTGGTCACCGGTGCGGGCGGGGGCGACGGCGGGCGCCGCATGCCCCGGTATGGCGCGGGGGTGACCTCGTGGCCGTCGATGACTGCCGTCAAGGTCCCCCTGGGGAGCCAGACGAGCCGCTCGTGCACGAGTACGCGATCGAAGTAGGCGTGGTCGACGATCTTCGTGCTCGTAGGCTCGGCCGGCGCACCGTCGACGTACCACTGCTCCCTAGGCGGGGAGCTGGTGAAGAAGTAGGACACCTGGCGGTCGGCCCGGAAGGGGCGCTCCGACGGCAGCACGGGCTCGGGCAGGCGGGCGCCGGTAGCGGCCAGCAGTGCCGCCAGCCGGTTGAGAGCCACCGGCGTGGCGCAGTACGCCTCGACCTGGGCCGCCGGCACACGGGCAAGCACGCCGACCAGTAGATCCGCCACGCGTGCGCGCTCGGCCTCGCCCAGCGCGTGAGCGGCGAAGCGCAGGCCCCGGTCTGCGTCGGTCACTTCGAGCAGGCGCGCCAGCACCAGCTGGTGCACCCAGGCGGGGAGCCCGCCCCGTTCCCCCGCCGCGGCGTACCAGGCGGGAATGTTCCGCTCCAGCACCTGGACGTACTCCGGCAGCGTGGACAGCGGCGGCGGCTCCTCCGGCCGGGGACCTTCGATCACACCCGGCCCGTCGTGCAGGCGTACCCGCTGGCCGGTGCCCGCGAGCAGGCGGATCAGCAGCGTGGCGCCGTCGGCGTCGGCCTCGTCCCAGGCCGGCAGGCCACCGGCGGGAACGTCCATGACCGCACCCGCCAGCCGCAGCGTGAACAAGTGCGGCTCAGCCAGCAGGCTGGAGTCGCGGGCCCCGTGGGCGAAGCGGGCCCGCAGCGGGTGGGTGTCCGAGACCTGGCCGTCAACCATCCGCTTGAGCGGCACCATGACCACCCCGGCGCGGCCACTCCCCGGCAGTTCCTCGGCCAGCCCCGGCTCGGGCACATCCCCCGCCCGCAGCACCAGCACCCGGCCGCGCAGGCCGGCGAGCACCCTGCGAGCGGCGGCCAGAGGCGTCTGCCCCACCACGGGCTCCAGGTCATGCTCCGCGAGCGCCGCGGCCTCCGCCGGGGTGGGACCGTCTGCGCCGACGCATACGGCGACGTCGCCGATCCCCTCGTCGGCCAGGCCGATGAGGGTCGTCTCCAGGTCCCCGCCGCCGTCGACAATGACTACCACGCGGAGACTCGTAGCACCACCGTGGAGGGCCCGCTCCCGGTCAGGAAAGGCAATACCGTTCTTCAAAGAAGCTCCTGCTCAGCACTCTCTGGGATCACGACCCGCCCATCCCGATCATTGCACCGAGCCGGGGATCTCCGCGTCACCGGGCGCGCCCCAGTGGGTGATGCGGCCGGTCGCCAGCACCTCGGCGGAGGAGATGCCCCAGGTGTGGGCCGGTCCGGTGCCGCGGCGCTGCACGAAGCCGAAGCGGGAGGCGGAGTACATGCGGGCACCGGCGGCGGACGCCCGCTTGAGGAAGCCGGTGTCCTCCCCAATGGTGGTGTCCGGGAAGCCCGCCTCGCGCGCCAGCCCCGTGGTGGCCACCAGCGTCGGCCCGGACAGGAAGGCCGTGTAGCGGTGTTCCCACTCGGGGAAGCGCAGGACCACGGCGTTCTCACCCTCCAGGTGGACGAAGTGGGCGTGCTTGCCCACCACCTCGGCGCGGGCGTAGTCGGCGGCGGCCAGGGACTCGAACAGGTAGTAGTCGCCGTACAAGTCGTCATCATCCAGCTTGGCGATGAAGTCGGCATCCACGCGCCCCAGCATGCGGTTGTAGTTGGCCCCCAGCGAGTCGTCGGCCTCACCCACAACCCAGTCCACCTCCAGGCCCAGCTCGCGGGCGCGGGCGCGGGCAGCGTCCGGCGCCTCAAAGCCGTGGGTGAGGATGATGGGCCGCAGCTCGACGTGCTGCTGGCGGGCGAGGGTATCCAGTACGCCGTCCAGCCGCTCCGGGCGAATCGTTGATACCAGCGGGGCGATGGTGGGGCGGCGGTAGACCCGCTCCCCCAGGCCGACCGCCTCCAGCACCTGGTCCACGCGGGCGGTGTAGGTATGCCGCAGCCAGATCTCCCGCTGCGCCAGGTAGGTCATGCGGTCACGCAGCTCGGGATTGCTCACCAGGGCCCGCTCGGCCCAGTAGGCCTCCTTGCGGTCACCGACTACGGCGAGCGTCCCGGCGGGCAGGAAGCGCCCGGTAGCGGGCGACGGCATGGTCACCACCGGGGTGCCGCAGGCGGTGATCTCAAAGATCCGGCGGGCGAACATGGAGGGGCTGGAGACCACCGAGTTGACGTTCAGGAACACCTTGTAGCCACGGTAGGCGGACAGCATCTCCGGGTAGCTCAGCGAGCCGCGCACGAAGGCGTCGTAGGGGGCGGGGAACTGGTAGTTCGCGTCGGCGCCGAGGTAGCGGGAGAAGATGTCCAGCCCCCGCTCCAGCTTCGGGGCGGCATCCACGGCGGCACCCAGCAGCGCCTCCATCTGCTCGCGCCGCTCGGGGTACTTGTGGGCGAAGTACATGCCGGCGAAGGCGATATCCCGCAGCGGGACGGGGCGGCCGTCGTCGTCGCACAGGCGCACCGGGTTGTGGATGGTGGGCTGGGCGGCGAAGGGCAGCACGCCGATGCGGTCATGGCCCAGCTCGGCCCGGTAGCGGTCCAGGAGAGTCTCATCCGTGGTGAGCACCCAGTCGAACAGGCGGGCGGTCGCGATCGCCTCGTCATAGTGGGCGGGGTCCTCCTTGTTCCAAAACACCGTGGGAATGCCGGCGGCGCGGGCGTGCGCAACCAGTTCCCGCAGGTGGGTGGAGGGGCCGTTCCTGCCGATCACCTGGTAGCGCCAGGCATCCCCGTTGCCGTGCCACGCGGATTCCACGAACAGCAGGTCAATCGGCTCAGCGGCGATCTGCTCGCGCCACTCGGCGGGGGTCAGCGCCACGGGCCGCCACTCGTACTGGAGTGCGAGGGCGGTGAACTCGTCCGCGATCACGCCGACGGTCAGGTCGTGGCGGGGCGGGGCGGCGTCGGGCGCGGGAACCTCCCAGGCAGGGAAGGCGACCTGCCCCTTGCGGGCGCGGCGGCCCCGTGCGGGGCGCGCCCAGGCACTCGCCCGCCGCCTACGCCGGAACTCCCTGACCCCGGCGATTCCACCGTGGCGGGCATGCCACAGGGTCTTGCGGGCCGTGCGGAACAGGTCACTCATGGGGCTCCTCCTCGCCGGGGCGGGTCGGCACCGCACCCGGCAGCACCGTATCGATCCAGGCGCACACGGCGTCCAGGCTCGCGCGAATAGGTGCGGGATCCACCACCGCGGGCACCGGGCCGGCGGCCAGCAGCTCGGCCGCGCGGGCCTGCACCTGCGCCTGGGTACGGGTGACGGGCAAACCCGAGTCGGCCGGCCAGTCCCGGTAGAAGCCCCGCTCCCGATCACGGTACGCCTCCAGGTCGGGCAGGTGCAGTAGGGCCGGGCGGCCGGTCAGGGCCCAGTCGAATATCACCGAGGAGTAGTCGGTGATGAGCAGGTCGGAGGCGAGCATAAGGTCCTCGACGCTCGGGTAGCGGCCCACGCCGATCACGCGGTCAGCATGGGCCCGCAGTGAGTTCATATGGTGGCTGCGCAATAGCACCACGGCGCCGGTAGCGCGGGCCAGGGCGCCGGCGTCCAGTAGCTCCGAAGCGTCCTGATGGGGCCGTCGCAGTCCCTCCCGCCAGGTCGGGGCGTACAGGATGACGGGTTCGGCCGGACCGATGCCCAGTTGTGCACGCACGCGCCCTGCCTTGGCCTGCCCGCCCAGGAGGCCGGTGTTGCGCGGCTGCTCACCCACTAATACCTGCCCGGCGTATCCCAGCCCGTGGCGAAGGTCCGCCGCTGCCGCCGGGGACTGGGCCAGCAGGAGGTCCCACTGGGGCGCCTGCCGGGCCATCAGGCGCCGGTAGGGCAAGGTGACGGAAGTGGGAGGGGCGTCGTTGAGCAGCCGCTTGATGGGGGTGCCATGCCAGGTCTGCAGGAGGCGCTGCCCGGGGTCCTTGGTGAACCAGTGGGGCAGGTGGTCATTGACCACGAGCAGGCGGGCGGTCCGCAGGGCGCGGAACCACTCGGGAGTGCCGACGACGATCGGTGTGGCCCCGGCCGGCACGGAAACCGTCCCGTCCCGCACGGATACCCAAAGCGGCACGGGCGTGGAGCGGGCGATGAGCTCATCGCGGATGGCACCGGGATTGTCACCTGCGGACTTGCCGCTGAAGGTCTCGAAGAAGATCCCGGGCACGAGCGGCCCCCAGTCCTCCTCGATCAGCAGGCGGCGGCCGTACCGGGACCGGTACTGCGGGTCAACCGGTGCGATGATACTCATTTCCAGGCCCCCGTCCGCCTGGGGGCGCAGACGTACGCGGCGGACGCGCCCGGCCAGCTCGGTCGGGGGCCCGTCCAGGGCGGCACCGGTGACGCAGCGCCCTTCACTGCCCGCTGCGGACCAGCGCAGGACGAAGCCGCCGGAGGGCAGACTCGGGTCCGCCAGGTCCAACTCCGCCGCCCAGCCACCGGCGGCAACGGTCGTGGTGAGCGGGAAGCGTCCGCTGGAGGCGGCGGCGGTGATCGCCAGGTCAGCGGGGACTGGGCCGGGACCGCCGACCCGGAGCCGTCCGCCGTCCAGGCTGGCGCGGGCGACGCTCACCCCGTCCGGGGCGAGCCCCCCGGCACCGGGTGGCGCCTCCCCCGCGGCCGAGGGGCGAATGACTAGTGCCCCGCCGTCGGCTGCGGCGCTCCACCCCGTGGCCGACGTGCGCGGGCGACGCGTGCCCAGTGGTGGCGGCACCGGCTGCTCCAGCAGCCGGCCGGCTACCCGCAGGCGCAACTGCACCCGCATGGGAGCGGAAGGTATACCCGCCAGGCTGACGGTCGCGCGGTAACCCGAGCCGGTGTAGCTGCGCCAGGGGTCCTCGGCCTCCAGGTCCGCGAGCGGCGCAGCAATACGCTCGACGTCGGCGCGGGCGACCTCCCGGCCGTCCACGCCTATCAGGACTACCTCGGGACCGGGATCGGCGCAGGGGTCTACGCCCGGCACATATGCCCAGCCCTCCAGCAGGAGCCCGTCCTCACCAATCCACCGGCATGCCCGCAGCACCTGGTGGATGCGCAGATCGGCATCCGTGACGGCGCGGACCTGCGCGGGAACGGGCGCGATCCGCTCAAGCACGGGCGGATCGGCGCGCAGCCCGCCCGCCGCAGCAGTCAGGGGAACGGCAGGCGTGTCCTCGTAACGGGACGCCAGCACCTCAAGCAGATCGGCCGAGCCTGCGTGCCCAAGGACCCACAGCAGCAGGCGGTCGGAGAAGGGCAGCGCGCCCCACGCGACGGTGTCCGCGTCCGGGAGGGCGCTGCGGGTCACCGCGCGCAGCCGCTCCACCGCATCATCGGGCTGGGCCGGCGCCCCGGCAGCCAGGTCGACTAGCGCGCGGCCGTGCAGGACACCGAGCAGGGCCTCGCCCCCACCCGCCAGTAGCCGCCGGTCGGCGGCGATCGCGCTCGCAACCGCGCTCAGGTCCGCATCCCAGCCGGGTTTCGGCACGGCGCCGACCAGGACCAGGTCCGCAGGCTCAACCAGGACCGGCTGGGCACCAAGGACAAGACGGAGTGCGGCGGTGCGGGCGGCCTCCTGCGGGGCGGCGTCCCCGATCCCGGCCGCCGCAGTGACCCAGGCGCTCGCGGGGGCAACCACTCTGCCGGGGATGAAGCCATCCAGTAGCTCCGGAGCGGAGGTGATGCTGGTCAGGCGGCGCGGCTCCGGCACGCCGGGCCCGGGCCCCTGGGCGAGTGGCCGGGCTCCCCCGAGGTGAACCTCGCCGTCGGCGGGTATCGTCCCGTAACCGTCGCGGGCCGCGGCGTCGGACGCAGACATGATCGTCAGCATCCGGCCCCGTGCCGCCTCCAGGACCGTTCCCAATCCCCCCTCAATCACGCGGACGCGGCGGTTGCGGCGGGCGAGCGCTCCGAGCGCCTCCCGCTCAGGGGGAGGGCAGGAATCCATGACAAGAGCGAGAACCTCGCCATCCACCGACTGCTGGTTCAGCAGGGAGCGTGCGGCGCGCGCCACGCTGGCGTTGGCGCCGACCAGCAGCACTACGCTCAGAACCGGCCGGCGGCGCCGAGCCAGCAGCCGCAGCGTGCTTTGAATCCCCATGGCGTCGTTGCTCCCGGGCCGCTTAGCGGGTCAGCGCCAGGCGCCGCGCGTATCGATCACACGCTTGCCGTCCAGCAGTGACCGGTCCAGTGCCTTGAACTCCTTGTGGTCTACCAGCAGTACCACAACGTTCGCAGCGGCAATCGCCTCCCGGTAGTCCGCGAGCGAGATGTTCCCTGCGGCGGCGAGCGACGCGGGCAGCTCGGTGATATTCGGTTCGGCGGCCAGAATCCTGGCCTCGGGCAGCAGCGCCGCCAGCTCCCGCGTCACCGACAGGGCCGGGGACTCCCGCAGATCATCCACGTCGGCCTTGAAGGCCAGTCCCAGGGCCGCGATAGTCGGCGACTCCAGTCCCGCCACGGCCTCCCGCACGCGCCCGACCACGTGCCTAGGCTTGGAGTCGTTGACGTCGCGCGCCGCGTGAATCAGTCTTGCCTCATCCGGCGCGGCAGACACGATGAACCAGGGGTCCACGGCGATACAGTGACCACCAACCCCGGGGCCGGGCTGCAGAATATGCACCCGCGGGTGCAGGTTCGCCAGCTCGATCAGCTCCCACACATCGATCCCGAGCTTCTCGGAGATGATCGACAGCTCATTGGCGAAGGCGATGTTCACGTCCCGGAAGGCGTTTTCCGTCAGCTTGGCCAGCTCCGCCGTGCGGGCGTCCGTCAGCCGCAGCTCGCCCGTGCAGAAAGTGGCGTACAGATCACGGGCCAGCTCCGCCGCCCGCGGCGTGAGGCCGCCGATGATCCGCGAGTTAGTGATCATCTCGGTCATGATCCGCCCCGGCAGCACCCGCTCCGGGCAGTGCGCGAAGTGCACCACCGGCCTGTCCCCGGATCCGTCCAGCGACAGGTCCGGCCGCTGCCCCAGGATCAACTGCGCCATGTGCTCGGTGGTCCCCGGAGGGGAAGTCGACTCCAGCACCACCAGCTCACCACCCGTCAGGTGGGGCGCAATCTCGCGCGCCGCCGCCTGAATGTAGGACAGGTCCGCCTCATGTTCACCGGTCCTGCCCTGCTTGAACGGCGTCGGCACCGCCACGATGTACACGCCCGCGGCCGGCATCTGCACCTGTGCGCGCAGCCGCCCCCGGGCAACCCCTTCGGCCACGGCCTCGCCCAGGCCCGCCTCCACGAACGGCAGCTCTCCCCGGTTGACCGCGGCGGCACGCTCTTCCGACACGTCCACCCCGATCACCTCGGCCCCGGCGCGCGCCAGTACGGCCGCCGTCGGCAGGCCGATATAACCGAGTCCAACCACGCAGATCGAGGTCATGTGGGGGCCATCTCCTAAGGATCGACCACGACCAAAGGTGACCCCCTGGTCGGTGGGTTGCTTACAGCCTAGATGATCGCACTTAGTTGCGAAGTCACCAAGATTGCTCATTGCCACAGCCGGGACTGGCTTTGTGGCACAGACGGGCCGTCAGTTCACCGTGGCCGGAAGCAGGGTGACGGCGTCGGGGTTCTCCTCCAGGTAGTCCGCAACCGCGTCCTTCTGGAAGGCCTCGAACAGGGGGGCGTCGGCCTCGGCATCAAGCAGGACGATCGACTGCCCGTCCGCGCTCGTACCCGTGCCGGAAGTGGGAACGGTCATGAAGTTGATGTCCGTGGAGTGGATGCCGCGCAGAGCCAGGGCCAGCGACTGCATCTCATTAATCGTGAAGCCCTCGTCCACGGCCAGGGTCTCGGTGACCGTGGTCAGGAAGGAGTACAGCTTCCCCGGGTTGGACAGGATGCCGTTGTTCAGCACGGCCCCGACCATGGCGCGCATCCAGGCCTGCTGCCGGTTGACGCGGTCGAAGTCGCCGCCGGGCAGGCTCTTGCGCTCGCGCGCGTAGGCGAGTGCCTGCTCCCCGTTGAGCAGCTGCCCGCCGGGCTCGAACTCGGTTCCAGCCAGCGTCTGGGGCGTCTTGAGGTTGATCGTCACGCCGCCAATTGAGTCCGTAATAGCGCTGAAGGACTCGAAGTCCGCTACCACGAAGTGGTCGATGCGCACCCCGGTGAGCTGCTCGACAGTCTGAATGGTCAGGCTCGGACCGCCGTAGGAGAAGGCTGCGTTGATCTTGTTCTCCCCGTAGCCGGGGATGTCCACCCAGGAGTCACGCGGGATCGACATGACGGAGACGTCCTCGCGATCACCGCTGACCTGCACCAGCATGATCGCATCGGTGCGCTGGGCGCCGGCCTCCCACTGGCTGGGGTCTCCGGCGCTGATACGTGAGTCGGAGCCGAGCACGAGGATGTTTGTGGCCGGGTCCTCGGCGTCCTGCTCCGGGGCGCGAGCGCCGGAGTCAATTGACGCGAAGGGGTTGCCGATCGTCTCGATGTTGGCCGCCAGCCGGCTGCGCAGCCACAGGCCCCCCGCGGCTGTGCCCGCGACGAGCACCGCCACGACCGCGAGCACGGACACCAGCCCGATGCGCCAGCGGCGCCCGCTACCGCTCTTGCCGGAGCCATCGCTCGCGGAGTCGGTCCGCCCGACGCCGCCGAGCACGTCATCATTCGCATTTCCGCGAGCGGCATCGTCTGCGCGCTGCTCGTTATCGCTCATAAGTCAATCTGACCACACCGAGCGGGGCGGGGAGCTGCGCAGCCGTGGGGATCGGATCACAAGCCGGTTGCGACGTCAGGCCAGGCGGTACATCCAGTCGTAGGGGTCCTCCAGGCGCCCGTACTGGATGCCCGTCAGGCGCTCGTAGATCTCGTGCGTGACTTCGCTGCCCTCAATGGCAACGTCGAATCCCTCACCCTTGAGCCGCCCGAGCGGGACAACGACGGCGGCGGTGCCGCAGGCGAAGACCTCGCGCACCCTTCCTGATGAAATGTCCTCCAACAGGCTCTCCAGGGGGATGGTCTCCTCCACCACCCTACGGCCGGAGTCCTTGAGCAGGCGAATGATGGCGCTGCGGGTGTTCCCTTCGAGGATGGTGCCGGTCAGGCGCGGGGTGCGCACGGTGCCGTCGGCGTCCACCACCATCACGTTCATGCCGCCGAGCTCCTCCAGGTTCTTCCCGGTGACGTCATCGAGGAAGCAGACCTGGTCGCAGCCCTGAGCGTCGGCCTCCTGCTGCGGCAGCAGGGAGGAGGCGTAGTTTCCGCCGGTCTTGGCGAATCCGGTTCCGCCGCGCCCGGCCCGGTGGTAGTCCTGTGACACCCAGATGGAAATGGGCTGCAGGCCGTTGGTGAAGTAGGCGCCCGACGGCGAGGCGATGACGTAGTAGTCAATGGTGCTGGCGGCGTGCACGCCGAGGAAGGCCTCGGAGGCGAAGGCGTATGGCCGCAGGTACAGGGACTCCCCCTCCCCCGAGGGCACCCACTCGGCGTCGGCACGCACCAGGTCCACCAAGGAGGCGATGAAGTCCTCCTCGGGCAGTTCGGGGACGGCCATGCGGCGGGCCGACAGATTCATCCGGGCGGCGTTGTAACGAGGCCGGAAGGTCCAGATCGAGCCGTCGGCGTGGCGGTATGCCTTAATGCCCTCGAAGATCTCCTGCGCGTAGTGCAGCACGGCTGCGGCGGGTGAGAGGGTCAGGTCCGCGAAGGGAACGATGGCGTGCTCCGCCCAGCCGCCCTCCTGGGTCCAGCGGGCGTGAGCCATGTGGTCGGTGAACACCCTGCCGAAATGCAGATCGGTGAGGGCCTGGGCGCGCTCGGCGTCGCTGGCCGGGTGCGGGTGCGGCTGCCGGGGGAAGCGGCCGGCGAGGGAGTCGGCTGGAGGGACCGGGACAGCGGCGGCGCGAGCCAGAGGCGTCTGGAGGGAATCGGGCGTGGAAGCGGCGGCTGGGGTCACAGACATACCGGCACTGTACCGCCGTTCCACTGCCCGGAAGGACATCTCTCAAATGCTGGTTCGGCCGATCCTGTGTGCCGTACTCAGAAGCGAGCTGACACACGCGCCGTTGGCTCAGACGCTCCCACCCGGTCCTCCCGCGCCCGCACCGGGAGGGCCCCACCACCGCCCCATGCACCGCAGCGTCAACGGTCATCTCGCGCCCGCACCGGGAGGGCGACCTCCGCCTCCGCCGCGAGCCGCCCGGGCTGGCGTACTGCACCCGCCCGGGAAGGCGCCTGGGGTCTGGCGCGCCGGCTTCAGCCCCGCACTGCGGCCGTGACGGCGTCCCCGATCTCGCTGGTGGTGCGCACCAGCGGGGCTCCGGCGGCCTCGGCTACGGCCCGGGCGGCCATGTCTGCGTCCACGGCCGCCTCCACCCTGGCGGCCGCCTCCGTCATGCCCAAGTGGCTGAGCATCATGGCTACGGCGGAGATAGTGGCGACCGGGTCGGCCTTGCCCTGCCCGGTGATGTCCGGGGCGGAGCCGTGGACCGGCTCGAACATGGAGGGGAACTCCCCGGCCGGGTTGAGGTTGCCCGAGGCCGACAGGCCAATGCCGCCGGTGATGGCGCCGGCCTCGTCGGTGAGGATGTCGCCGAAGAGGTTGTCAGTGACGATCACGTCGAAGCGGCCCGGGTCGGTGACCAAGTAGATGGTGGCGGCGTCAACGTGGGCGTAGTCCACCTTCACCTCCGGGTACTCGGCGCCGACCTCCTCAACGGTGCGGCGCCACAAGTGGCCGGCGTTGACCAGCACGTTGTGCTTGTGCACCAGGGTGAGGTGGTGGGCGGGGCGGGCCTGGGCGGTCTCGAAGGCGTAGCGCACCACGCGCTCGACCCCGTAGGCGGTGTTGACGCTGACCTCGGTGGCGATCTCCTGCGGGGTGCCGGTGCGCACGGTGCCGCCGTTGCCGCAGTACAGGCCCTCGGTGCCCTCGCGCACCACCACGAAGTCGATGTCTCCCGGATCAGCCAGTGGAGTGGCCACGCCCGGGTAGTACTTGGAGGGCCGCAGGTTGACGTAGTGGTCCAGTTCGAAGCGCAGCCGGAGCAGAAGGCCGCGCTCGAGCACGCCGGAGGGGACCGATGGGTCGCCGACGGCACCCAGGAGGATCGCGTCGTGAGTCTTGATGTCCTCCAGCTCGGCGTCCGTAATGGTCTCGCCGGTACGGTGCCAGCGCTCGGCACCCAGGTCGAAGTCGGTGGTCTCCAGGGTGACGCCGCTACCTTCCAGGGCGGCCCGGAGCACCTTCAGGCCCTCGGGCACCACCTCCTTGCCGATGCCGTCGCCGGGGATCACTGCAAGTCTGATGGTCTGCGTCATGCGGCGACCCTAAGCGGATCGGTCGTCGCCCCGGGCGGGCATCTCAGATAGCGGCGAGCGGTTGGCGGGCCCGCCAGCAGGCACTGCGCCGCTCCTGCCGACCCCACGGTGCCGACCAGTCCGCGACGCGCCGTCACCACGGCACCATTGCACGACCCCGGGCGATACTCCACGACTTTGGTGCGTGTTGCACGACCCTGGGGAGGTCGTGGAACACGCACCAAGGTCGTGCAACGCATGAGCGCAGCCACCACGAACCGGGGCACCCGCGCTACTGATAGCTCAGGTGCTGCCGGCTCCGGACCACGGCGGACTCGAGCTCCTTCTCCAGCCTCTTCCAGGCCTCCAGATGCTTGACGTCACCATCTATCCGGATCTGGCCGACGAGTCCCGAGAGCTCCCACCGCTAGCACCGCCAGGTGCTCGGCAGCGGGTTGAAGGTGACCGACTCGGCGATACGCCCATCGGGTTCCCGGCGTCGCCATGGCACCGCGCACACCACGTCGTCGGCGTGGTCCCGCATGGCATCCTGGACCAGGTAGGGCGGCGCGTGTTGACGAGGACCTGCCCGGGCGACGTCACGTCGACGTCGACAATGACCTCCGCGGCGAGCCGAACCGTATTTGGACGAGAACGCCCCCATCCGCACGCCTCATCCTCTTACCTCACGCGGGGCTCTTCAGGTACGCCAGCACCGCACTGCGCGGAACCGGGCGGACGCCGTCGCCGCCGTCCCGGCCCCGGCTGCGCCACGACCCCTCCAGGGGCCGGAAGTCGGCGACTCGCAGCTGTGAACCGTCCCCGCTGCGCACCGTACGCGCAACCGCGCAGAGCAGCTCGGCGTCGTCGGCACACTGGAACAGGTAGGGAGAATGCGTGTTCACGATGACCTGGCGCAAGTGCTGTGAAGTGGGCTCCGACAGGTCATGCAACAGGTTGTACAAGTCGGCGATCTTGGCGGGGTGGATACCGTTCTCCGGCTCCTCCAGGCACAGTAGCCCCGAGTAGTCGGGGGCGGCGCCGATGGCGGCCAGCGCGAGCGAGCGCAATGTCCCGTCAGACAGAGCCCGCGCGGGAAGCTCGGGTGAGTCCCCAACCTGGGCGCGCAGCTCCAGGGCCTGCCGCACGGGATCCTCCCTGACCGACAGGCTGCGGATGTCCACCAGGTCGCTGACGGCGTCACGCACCCGCCGGAGCACCGCGCCGTCCCGCCCGGACGCAAGATCCTGGCGGTACAGGGAAGCCGCCACGTGCGCCCCTGAGGCAGAAATAGCGCGCCGCTCCATTAAGTCGTCGGGTGAGCGCATGGCACTGGGCTCCAGGGCCAGGAATCGCCACGACGCCATTTCGGTACGCGCAGCGAGGATAGTCGGGTACTCGGCACTGGCGACGGCGGACAGGACAGTTCGCTGAGCGCCGTCGGCAAGAACTTGGCGCGCTCTTCCCGAGGCCTCGCGGTGCACCATCACCACTCTGCTGCCGCCAGCGACTTCGTAGTTCATGAAGAAGCCGTTGGAGCCGTCCCGCCGGGAGGGGATAAACCGGCGGCAGAGATCCGCTTCCGGGAAAAGGAGTGGGCGTGTGCTGTCGTTCAGCGGGCGCAGCCGCTCCCCCGCCAGCCGCAGCCGCAGGCCCCCTGGCACCGAGGCGTCGCGGTGTACCGCGATCTTCACCTCGTAGCGCACATATCCGCATGACGGCACCACCGCCTGCCCGAACTCGTCCTCCGCCCGCGGGGGCAGGATCATCTCCGCGGCCAGGGTCAGGTGACCGCGTCCGGCCAGCACTTCTGCCGCCAGTAGAGCGCTGGCGTCGAACTGCTGCTGAGCCGTGGGGCGCACCTGCGCACAGGCATCGTGGAACGAATTGCAGCTGAGCAGGGAGAGGAACTCCAGCGCATTGAGCAGATTCGATTTTCCCACCGCGTTCGGGCCAGTGATACAGGTGAATGGGCCGAAGTCGACCGCCACACCTACGAGATTCTTGAATCCTGTCACCTCGAAACGGGTTAGCACACTTACGCCCCCATCATCTCCTACCGGCAGCTCGCACAGTTTATCCTCAGGCAGGCGCCCACACGCCCACATACGGCAGCGTGGTCAAAACGCTACATTAAACGCCTTCTAAAACGATGAATTCCGGGAAAAATAAGGGGCGGCGGGCCGCAGCCCGCCGCCCCACTGGGAAGCAATTACCGGCTCACCGGACCAGTCCGCCGCCGCGGGCCGACTCCGCCGCCCCGCGCGGTTGCACCTGACCGGATGCCGACCCCGCCCGTCGGCTCAGCGTGCGGCCGAGCCCTCGGTGTAGTCCTTGTCCAGGTCGGCGCGCCAGGCGAACATGGAGCGCACCTCGCGGCCGGTGGCCTCGATCGGGTGTGCCTCGCCCTCGGCCCGCAGCCGCTTGAACTCCGGTGCGCCGGCGGCCTGGTCGTCCATGAAGCGCTTGGCGAAGGAGCCGTCCTGGATGTCGCCCAGGACCTCCTTCATGTGCTCCTTGACGTCGGGGGTGATCACGCGCGGACCGGAGATGTAGTCGCCGTACTCGGCGGTGTCGGAGCAGGACCACCGCTGCTTGGAGATGCCGCCCTCGTTGATCAGGTCGACGATCAGCTTGAGCTCGTGGCAGACCTCGAAGTAGGCCATCTCCGGCTGGTACCCGGCCTCGACCAGCGTCTCGAAGCCGTACTGGATCAGCTTGGACACGCCGCCGCACAGGACGGTCTGCTCGCCGAACAGGTCGGTCTCGGTCTCCTCGCGGAAGGTGGTCTTGATAGCGCCGGCCCGGGTGCCTCCAATGGCCTTGGCGTAGGACAGCACCAGCGGCCAGGCCTGACCGGAGGCGTCCTGCTGGACGCACACCAGCACTGGCACGCCGCGGCCGGCCTCGAACTCGCGGCGCACGGTGTGACCGGGGCCCTTGGGGGCAACCATGACCACGTCGATGTCCGCGGCTGGGGTGATGTAGCCGAAGTGGATGTTGAAGCCGTGTGAGAACAGCAGGGCGGAACCGGACTTGAGGTTGGGCTCGATCTCCGTCTTGTACAGCTCGGCCTGCACCTGGTCAGGGGCCAGGACGACGGTGACGTCGGCCTCAGCCACGGCCTCGGCGATCGGCTTGACGGTCAGGCCGGCCTCCTGGGCCTTGACGACGGAGCGGGACCCCTCACGCAGGCCGACGACGACCTCCACGCCGGAGTCGCGCAGATTCAGGGCGTGTGCGTGTCCCTGCGAGCCGTAGCCGATGACGGCCACCTTCTTGGACTGGATGACCGACAGGTCGGCGTCGTCGTCGTAGAACTTCTCAGCTGCCATAGTGGGTTCTCACTTCTCCTTGAGTTGATCGGTGATGGAACGGGGGCCGCGGGAAATCGCGACCGCACCGGACTGGACGATCTCCTTGACCCCGTGGGGGGCCAGGGCGTCCAGGAGGGCCTTGACCTTGGACTCCGAGCCTACGGACTCGATGACCACCGAGGTTGGGGACACGTCCACGACGTGCGCCCGGAACAGGTCAACGATCTGCAGCACGGCGGTCCGGTTGGAGTCGTCGGCACGCACCTTAATCAGGTACAGCTCGCGCCCGACCGAGGTGTCCGGGTCCAGCTCGACGATCTTGATGACGTTGACCAGCTTGTTCAGCTGCTTGGTCACCTGCTCCATGGCCGGGCCCTCGGCGTCGGCGATCACCGTGATGCGCGAGATGTCCTCGTGCTCGGTGGGGCCGACCGCCAGGGAATGGATGTTGAAGCCACGGCGGGTGAACAGGGCCGACACGCGGGTGAGCACGCCGGGCTTGTTCTCCACCAGGACTGACAGCGTGTGCTTCTCGCTCACGGTCTCACTCCTCCTCCCACGCCGGGCTCATGCCCCGCGCGTGCTGGATCTCGTCGTTGGACACGCCCGCGGCGACCATGGGCCACACCTGGGCGTCGGCGGACACGATGAAGTCGATGACGACGGGCCGGTCATTGATGGCGTTGGCCTGGGCGATGACGTCGTCGACGTCCTCGAGCCGCTCGCAACGCAGGCCGACGGCCCCGTAGGCCTCGGCGAGCTTGGCGAAGTCGGGGATGCGCTCGGTGCCGGCACCGGTGTGCAGGTCCGTGTTGGAGTAGCGCTCCCCGTAGAACAGGGTCTGCCACTGGCGGACCATGCCCAGGGACGAGTTGTTGATGATGGCGACCTTGATGGGGATGTTGTTGAGCGTGCAGGTCGCCAGCTCCTGGTTGGTCATCTGGAAGCAGCCGTCGCCGTCGATCAGCCACACGGGCCGGTCAGGGCAGGCCTCCTTCGCCCCCATGGCAGCCGGCACTCCGTAGCCCATGGTGCCGGCGCCGGCGGAGGTCAGCCAGGAGTGGGGCTGGTTGAAGTGGAGGTAGTGGGCGGCCCACATCTGGTGCTGGCCGACGCCGGTCACCCAGATGGTGTCCTCCGCGGCCGCCTTGTCCAGGTGGGTGATGACCTCCTGCGGCTGGAGCAGTCCGTCGTCGGTGTCGGTCCAGTCTGTGGGGTAGGTGGCGCGAATGTGGGCGACCTCGGTGAGCCACTGGTCGATCTCGGTGCGCGGCTCGGCGGCGAACTGCTCGCGGCAGGCGGCGGTCAGCGCGGGCACGACATCCTTCAGGTCCCCCACGATGGGAATGTCCGCGGAGCGGATCTTGGAGATCTCGGCCGGGTCGATGTCCACGTGGATCACGGCGGCGTGCCGGGCGAAGGTGTCCGGCTTACCGGTGACGCGGTCGTCGAAGCGGGCGCCGAGGGCGATGATCAGGTCGGCGCGCTGCAAGGCGCCGACGGCGGCGACGGTGCCGTGCATGCCGGGCATGCCCAGGTTGAGCTGGTGGTCGGTGGGCAGCACGTCCAGGGCGGTCAGCGTCGTCGTGAAGGGGGCGCCGACGAGCTCGACCAGCTCCTTCAGCTGCTCAGCCGGCACGCCGGCGCGGCTGAGGCCACCACCCAGGTAGAAGACGGGGCGCTCGGCGGAGGCGATTGCCTCGGCGGCCTGGGCAATGCGCCGCTGGTTGGGCTTGCCCGGCAGGCTGTAGCCGGGCAGGTCCATGCGTGGGGGCCAATGGAACGCGGTCTGCCCGACCTGGGCGTCCTTGGTGAAGTCCAGCAGGACGGGGCCCGGGCGGCCGGTCGCGGCCAGGTGGAAGGCCTCCGCTACGCGGCCGGGGATCTCGTCGGGCGAGGTGACCAGGAATGAGTGCTTGACGAAGGGCATGGTCGAGCCGACGATGTCCGCCTCCTGGAAGGCGTCGGTGCCGATCGCGGCGGAGCCGACCTGCCCGGTGATGGCGACCATGGGCACAGAGTCCATGTGCGCGTCACCGATCGCGGTGACCAGGTTGGTGGCGCCGGGGCCGGAGGTGGCCACGCAGACGCCGACCCTTCCGGTGGCCATGGCGTAGCCCTCGGCTGCGTGGCCGGCGCCCTGCTCGTGGCGCACCAGCACGTGGCGGATCTTCTCACTGGCCAGCAGCGGGTCGTAGAAGGGCAGGATCGCGCCTCCGGGCATGCCGAAGATGTCGGTAACGCCGATCTCCTCCAGGGAACGCACGAGTGCCTGCGCACCCGTCATTACTTGTCGGTCCTGGCCCGGGGAGCCTGTGTCACGAACCATCGTCCGCCCTCCTATCCGTGAGATCCGTTTGCTTACACGTTTACTGACCGGTGTGCCGGCCGGTGTGGGAGGAACCGTATGCCGAGCTGCGGGCCGCCGTCGATTTCACCACCCGTGATCTCACATATTGGAATCACGGACGGCGCCGGGGGCCGCTCCTCCCCTCGCCTCAACGACCGGGCACAGGACGCAGCCTCGACCGGCCGCGGCGGCAGCGTGGGCCGCGGCTCCCGGACGGGCGGCGGCGCTAGGGACCCCAGCGAGGAATGTCAGATGTCTCTCGTATGCGCGCGGTCTTTGGTCCATGCAGCTGAATCCACGCGGATGCCAGAATGCCCTAGTCAACTGCTCATCTGCGCGGCCGACGGCGCAAGCACCGGCGTCGGCCCAGGACAACTGGAAGGCGGCACCTCCACGTGGTCATCGGACTGCTCAATGCCCTGGCCGAGAACCCTGTACTCATCCTATTCCTTCTAATCGGCGTCGGGATGCTAGTCGGGCGCATCAAGGTCGGCGGGGTCAGCCTGGGGGCGGCGGCCGTCCTCTTCGCCGGGATCATCCTGGCCGCCTGGGGCACTGCCGAGGGCATCGTCATTGAGATCCCCGCCCAGATGGGCACGCTGGGGCTGGCGATCTTCACCTTCGCCATCGGTATCCAGTCCGGGCCGAACTTCTTCCACGTGCTGCGCACTGCGGCCGGCCCGCTCGCGATCATGCTGGCGGTACTGGTGGTGGGTGCAGCGGCCGGCCTGGGGGTGGGCCGCTCGCTGGGAATGAGCCCGGCGATGATCGCCGGGACCTTCGCCGGAGCGCTGACGAATACGCCGGCGCTGGCCGCCGCCGGCGGTGCGGCCACGGCCGCGGGCAATCCTGACGGCATGGCGATCGCCACGGTCGGCTACGCGGTCGCCTACCTGTACGGCGTGATCGGCATGCTGTTCTTCTGTCTATTGGCGCTGCGCTACCGCCGCTCGGACAAGGACGCCCCCTCCCCCCTGGTCAACCGCACCGTGCGCGTTGAGCGCGAGGACGCCCCGCAGCTGGGGGACATTGCCGAACGCGTCAGCGGGGAGATGAAGTTCTCGCGCCTGCGCCGCGGCGAGACGGGCCCCATCACCCGCCCGACCCCGACCGACAAGATCTACAAGGATGACCTGATCACCGTCGTCGGCACGCAGGACGCCGTGAACCAGGTCATTCACGAGATCGGGCACCCCTCCTCCCACTCCCTGATCGAGGACCGCCGCTACCTGGACTTCCGCCGCATCACCGTGTCCGACCCCAAGCTTGCCGGGCACACCTTGGCAGACCTGGACGTTGACCACCGGTTCGGCGCCACGATCTCCCGGGTGCGCCGCGGGGATGTGGACATGGTGGGCACTCCGGACCTGGTGCTCCAGCAGGGCGACCGTGTGCGCGTGGTCGCGCCGACCAGCCGGATGGCGGAGCTGTCCAAGTTCTTCGGCGACTCCGCGCATGGTCTGTCCTCCATCAACCCGGTGGCGATGGGGCTGGGCATGGCCGTGGGGATCGTCATCGGTGAGTGGGCGATCCCGCTGCCCGGGGGATCCACGTTCTCCATTGGTGCGGCTGCGGGCACGCTGATCGTTGGCCTGGTCTTCGGTCGCATCGGCCGTGTCAAGGGGTTTGTGACGGCGATGCCGTTCACCGCGACGGCGGTGCTCTCCGAGCTGGGTCTGCTGGTGTTCCTGGCGCAGGCGGGTACGCGCGCGGGCGGGCAGATTGCTAACGCTTTTACGGGCGGCGATTGGTGGAAGATCCTGATCACCGGTTTTGTCATCACGACGATCGTGGGCTTTGGCATGTATGCGTCCATGCGGTGGATCGTGAAGATGGGCGGTACGCGCCTGTCCGGCCTGCTCGGTGGCCTGCAGACGCAGCCGGCGGTGCTGGCGTTCGCCAACGAGCGCACCGGCGCGGACCCGCGTGTGGCGCTCGGCTACGCCATGGTCTACCCGGTAGCGATGATCGTGAAGATCTTCATCGCCCAGTTCCTGGGCGGGATGTAACCCGTCCGGGAGCAGCACGCCAGCGAGTGAACAGAACACGGAGGGCCCGAACCGCGAGTCTGCGGTTCGGGCCC
>NZ_PIZD01000070.1:7031-12279 GCF_010365615.1 Actinomyces sp. 565 | reverse complement strand
GACGTGTCAGACGATTCCTCTTGCCAGCCGGGAGGCCGGGCCTCAATGGAGCCCGGTCGTGGAGACCGGGAAGACAGCAGCAGACGACGACGCTGTCTGATGGCACGGTGGTGCCTCAATGGAGCCCGGTCGTGGAGACCGGGAAGACAGCTCGCTGTTCCTGCCGCAGCGTACCAAGGATCGTGCCTGATCTCGCGAGCGCTGCCATTGAAACGTACAACTCGGCCACGGTGTCCCGCTCGGGGAATGGTGAGAAAACCGTGTCACGCCGCGAACTCGAGCGCTGCCCAGGGAATCGGTGGACACCGGAGCGCTCGCACGCAGTCGGAGTCCTTCGGTCCGGTGACCCTGCGTGTTGATTAACGAGCATGAGGCGTTCCGCCTCGAACTCGCGGTGCGCACACGCGCCAGGCTACCCTCAACGAAACAGCTTCTACCGATACCGGTGATACGGGGACGCTGCGGTACGCGGTTTGTTAGCGGGAGCGCCAGGAGCGCAGGCCGGCCTCACCGGCAGCAATCGCACCGAACAGAGCGCCCGCAATCGGCCAGATCATCCAGCTGATGTCCCAGCTGGAGCCGATGAAGGACCAGGCTAGGTAGATGGCTATGCACCCGATCCAGTACGGGCCGGCGATCGCCTCAATGAACGGGTTCTCCTCGGGGTTGCGCCAGGTGGGCGTGGCGTCGGCTGGGCGGCCCTCCTGGGTGACGGTCGTGTGCGTCATGGAGGCCCAGGTGGTCGGCAGGAAAATGCGTAGCCCGGCCGCGACCATGAACAGCGTGAGGACCAGACCCAGCGGTGGTCCGGAGCGGTCGGCTGACTCCTGGAATAGGATGCCTGCCCCTACGGTGGGGATTGGAGCCATGATCCACAGGGCCACGGCGATGCTCAGTGCACGCGATCGCACTCCCTCGTGCTCCAGTCGCAGTCGCGCGGTCCATGATGACACCATCGGACTGCGCGTGAACTTGCCGTCCGTCAGGTGGGTGAGGCCGGTGAAGGCCCGGTGGCGGCGTATCAGCACGGACACCGCCAGTGCCACTACGACGAGCGTCAGAACGAGTCCGAGCGTTGAAGCCTGGTGCTCGTTCAAGGGGATGAGCCCCAGGCCGTCCTTGCCCTGGGATAGGGATGCGCATCCGAACAGCGGTACCGCCGCCAGCACGCAAAGGGCCACGCCATTGCCGAGCAGGGTGCCTGTGCTGCGCCGCGCCTCGGCGGGCGCCTGGGCCTCCGGTAGCGTAATGACGGGGTACTCCGACGGTGTCGTATCGGGCATGGTGAGAGTCGCGGCGGGCGCGTCGGCGGCCCCCGCTGCCGATGCGTCGCCGGTGCCGCGAATGTCGGGAAGGATGCCGAGCGCGGGTGCCAGCTCCTCCAGGTTTCCGAAGTCAGTGATTACCGAGCCGACCGCCTCGTTGTGCGACTTCCCGGAGGCGACGGCGTCTGCGTAGGCGTCCTCCATCATGGCGTGGAGCTCGCGCTTGGCCTCCAGCAGGCGCGGGGTGGCCGGGTAGGGGGCGAACATGGCCTCGAGGAAGGTGTCGATGGTGTCCATCAGGGTTCCTTGTCTGTCTGGGATCTGTCTGGGGTCTGGCTGGGCGGCTGCGGGCGGGTTGTCTGGTGTGGCCTCTGTCTGGGGCGTTGATTGTGCGGTCAGGGCGACGTCGACGTATCTGGGTTGTGAGTGCGCTGCGCGAAGCGGTCGATGAGGGCCTTGGTGTCCTCCCACTCGGCGAGCTTGCCCGTCAGGTGGGTGTTCCCGGCCTCGGTGAGCCGGTAGTAGGTGCGGGGCTTGCCCGATTCGCTGGTGTCTGCGAAGGAGTTGACCAGCCCTGCCGACTCCAGGCGCTTGAGGGCCGAGTACAGCGTGGTCTGCTTGATCGTGTACTGCCCCTGCGCCACCTCGGCGATGGTCTTGGCGAGTTCGTAGGCGTAGGAGGGGCGGTCGCGTAGCAGCGTGAGGGCGATCAGGTCGATGTAGCCGCGGATGGCGTCGGCGCTAATCATGACGACCTTCCGCGGGGTGCTCTGGCCCTGGGGGTCGGGGCCGGGGTGCGACGGTTCATACGTTCAACGTACTACGACAGACGTAGTACGTCCAGTGGTGTATGTGGCGTGCTTGGGGCAGCCCCTGTTTTTCGGATACGGGGCTACCGTTGGTCACCGGTTGACGGTGGTGCGGCCATCGTCCGAATGACCGGAACCGCAGTGATGTGAATGACGACCGTGTCCCGCACCTGCACAGCTCGGGCACAGCGCCGGGTCCTAGTCTTAGGCACATGGCCTTCGCACCCGCGGCAGCAGCCGCATCGCTTCGCGCACTCACGGCCCTTGACGCCGCCGTGAGTGCCGACACCCCAACGGATTCCGCGACATCCTCGGCCACTGAGGGCGCCGCCGACGCCGCCGAGGCGGTGGTGGAGGCCACTGCGGACGTGTTCTCCCTGGCCTGGCGGGTCGGCCTCGGGGCGCTCATGGGTATCGCGCTGGTGTTCATCCTCGTCGTCGTCCTGCGCACCATGGGCCGCCGCCGGGTGATGTACGCGGAGCTCATTCGCTTCTGCCGCACCCCGATGTACGCGATGGCGGCCCTCGCCGGCGCTTTCATCGGCGGGCAGGTTGCCTTCTTCGACCTCTCCCAGCCGGACTGGGCGCAGTTCGTGCTGCATGCGCTGCTCATCGGCATCATCCTGTCCGCCACCTGGGTGGTGGTGGGCGTGGCCAAGGCGGTGGAGTCCTCCGTTGTGATCGGGGTGCGCTCCCACGGCGACGTCGACCGCACCAAGCGCATCACCACGCAGGCACAGGTGCTGCGGCGCGTAGCCGAGGTCATCATCGTCGTCTGCGGACTAGTCGGGGTGGCGATGACCTTCCCGTCGGCGCGCGTGGCGATGGCCTCGCTGCTGGCCTCAGCCGGACTCGTGTCGGTGGTCGCCGGCCTTGCCGCTCAGTCCACCCTGGGCAACCTCTTCGCGGGAATCCAGTTGGCCACCACCGACGCCATCCGCGTCGACGACGTCGTCGTGGTAAACGACGAGCAGGGCTTCATCGAGGAGATCACCCTGACCTACGTGGTGGTGCGCGTGTGGGACGGGCGCAGGCTCATCTTCCCCTCCACCTACTTCACGCAGAACCCCTTCGCCAACTGGTCGCGCCGCGGCAACCAGCTAACCGGCACCTTCACCCTCGACCTGGACTGGCGCGCACCGGTCGCGGCCCTGCGCGCCGAGGTGGAGCGGATCCTGTCCGGCTCGTCCGTGTGGGACGGACGGGTCGCCTCCGTGGACGTCACCGATACCTCCGCGGGCACCGTAACCGTGCGGGTGGCCGTATCTGGAGCGAATAACGCCGACGTGTTCGCCCTCCAGTGCCAGCTGCGCGAGGAGCTGGTTGCCTGGTTGCAGCGCGAGGCGCCCTACGCCCTGCCGCGCACCCGCGTGGAGGTGGACAACGTGGACGTCGCCCACGACCCTACGCCGGAGAAGGTGGCTCGCCTGGCCGAGGAGCTCGTCACCCTGCAGAAGCCGAGCGCCGACGGCGTCGAGCCGGTAGAGGAGGCCACGTCCGTGCAGCGGCCGCTCGCTGACGACCCGATCGAGGCCGCACGCCTGCGCGCGGTCGCCAAGGGACGGGCGAAGCTCCGCCGCGCCCGCCGGGACAAGGTGCGGCGCCGCCGCATCCTCGCCCGCGACGCGGCGCAGTCCGGTGCCTTCGCCGACGGTTCCGGCGTGCCCGCCCGCCCGGTGGACACCGGTGAAGCGACCGGTGTCATCTCTACCCAGGAGCAGCAGGCCTATGCCGACGCCGCCGAGTCCGTATCAGACAAGCCGGGCAAGCTGGGAAAGCTGGGCATGGGCAAGTCCAGCACGGATGCCGACGACGACTGAAGCTCGCGCGCGCGAGCCGTTGTGGCCGGGCGGTGGAGCGTCGCTGGTATTCCCGGTCCAGGCGTTTTTTCAGGTGAGACTATCCACGCCGATGCGGGGTTGTCGGCCCCTTGCCGCGGGGCCAGTATGGGGCCATGACAGCTGAAGGCATTAGCTCCGCTCCGCGCCTTGACCCCACCGTCATCGCTCGCACCGACGCCGAGTGGCGGGCCGTGCTCAGCCCGTTGGAGTACCACGTGCTGCGCGAGGCAGGCACCGAGCGCCCCTATACCGGGGAGCTGCTTGACGAGCACCGCGAGGGCATCTACAGCTGTCGGGCCTGCGGCGCCGAGTTGTTCCGCTCCACTACCAAGTTCGACTCCCACTGCGGGTGGCCCTCCTTCTACGATCCGTCCCGCACCGACGCCGTGGTGCTGTCCACGGACACCTCTCACGGCATGGTGCGCACCGAGGTGCGCTGCGCGGCCTGCAACAGCCACCTCGGGCACGTCTTCGACGACGCCCCCAGCACTCCTACCGGCCAGCGCTACTGCATGAACTCCGTTAGCCTGAGCTTCGAGCCCGACGTGGACTCCACCGAGGCGTAGCCCGACTCAGTGAGCATCCGCGCCGCGGCCAGATGCCGGTAGCGTCCAGTAGGAGGCCCAACGTGCTGCGCGTGCTCACCCTGAACCTTCAGCACTGTCTGCCCGGTGCCGGCGCGGGGGACGGAACAGCCGCGTCGGGCTCGCTGGCCGGTGCCGACATCCGCGACCCCGCCACCGCCCGCGCCGTGCTGACGGCCTTGGCGGAGCAGATCACCGAGCTCGCCCCCGACGTGGTCGCGTTGCAGGAGGTCGACCTAGGTCAGGCCCGCTCCGGGCGGCTGGACCAGGCGGCAGTCCTGGCCGAGCTGCTCGGGTGGTGCCACCGCCGCTTCGCCGCCGGCTGGGCGGGCCCGGTCACCGGCCTGCGCCGCCGTCCACTGCACTCGGCACTGGCCCGGCCCGCCGACGACGTGCTCGGCCCCGCCCGTGCCGTGTTCGGTCAGGGCCCGGTCGGCTTCGGGAACGCGCTGTTGAGCCGGTATCCCATCACCGCCTGGAGGGTGATGCGGCTGGGCCGCGGTCCGGCCACGCTCCTGCGCCGCGGCAGCCCCATCGACCCACGCTCCTACCGACTATTCACCGCCACCGCCCGCAACCTGCTGGTCGGTCGAGTGGAGCTGCCGGAGGACGTGCTGCCCGGCGTCGGTGTGCTCAACGTGGGCGTCACCCACCTGGCCACCCGCGCCGAGACCGCGCACCGACAGCTGGATTCCGCCTGGGGCGCCTTGACCACACTCCCCGGCCCGCACCTGCTGGCCGGCGACTTC
>NZ_PIZD01000070.1:1775-6673 GCF_010365615.1 Actinomyces sp. 565 | reverse complement strand
CGGTACGTCGCATTGACCACTTCCTCTCCGACCCCCTCGTCGGCGCTCCGCCCCCGACGGCGGGCGAAGCCGCTGTCCCGGAGGCGGGCGCGCCCGGCGGCAGTCTGCCGGCCGGGCCCCGGCTGCGCGCCGTCGGCGGCGGGACCCGCGCCTTCGTCGTCTCCGACCACGCCGGGACCTGGATCGACCTCGAGCCGGTCGACTAAGAGCGGTTGGGGAGAACCGGTGGCTGACGTGGTTGGGGGCCTGGCGGTCTTCGCCGTCGTCATTGCGGTGGGCTGGGTGCTAGTGCGCACCGGGGCCGTGCCCGTGGGGTCCGACACCGTCCTGACCCGCCTGTGCTTCTTCGCCGCCACGCCCGCCCTGCTGATCACTACCCTCGTCGGCGCCGACCTTGCGGCCGTCACCTCGGTGGGCACCGCCGTCGCCGTCGGGGCCGAGCTGCTGGGACTGGCGACCGCCTGGTGCGTGCACCGCCGCCTACTGCACCGCCCGGTGGCCGAGGCGATGATCGGGGCACTCGCCTCCGCCTACGTCAACGCCGCCAATCTGGGCATCCCGGTGCTGGAACTGGTACTCGGTGACGCCACCGCGGTTGCCCCGATCCTGTTGCTGCAACTGCTGGTCCTCACGCCGCTCGCCTTCACTGTGCTGGATGCCGCGACCCGGCGCGGCAGTCCCTCCCGCTTCGCCACCTACACGCTGCCGCTGCGCAACCCACTGGTGCTCGCAGTGCTGGTCGGCGTGCTGGTGAACCTGAGCGGCATGGACCTGGGTGCCTTGCTGCGCGGGCACCTCGCCGAGCTGCTCGACGCGCTGGGGCGGATCGCCGTGCCGCTGATGATGCTGTCGCTGGGCATGAGCCTGGCCGCATCCCGGCTGCGGCCGCCGCGGAGCGTGGCCGGCGCGCCGAAGCCCGGGCCGGTCGGGGAGGACGAGGCAACGGGCGGAGCCGTGCCCCGCGTCGTCAACGTTCCGCCCGAGCCGGTGCACGACGCCGCCAGCCGCACCGCGCTGCGTTGGGCGGTGGGTTGGAAGCTGCTGGTCGTGCCCGGTCTGGCGGCGGGTCTGGGGCTGGCGGCCGGGCTGCGCGGTGCCGCCCTGTTGATGCCGGTGACTACGGCGTCATTACCGACGGCGCAGAACGTGTTCATGTACGCCTCCCGTTACGGGGTGGCCAAGCCCCTGGCCCGGGATGCCGTGCTGCTCACGACGGCGGGGTTCGTGCCGGTGGTGCTGGTGGCCGCGGCGGTGCTGTGAACCGTCGGAGCAGGCCCGACTGTGCGGGCGGCGAGTACGGGTCGCGGGCAGGCGGGCCGCAGCACGGTCGAATCAGGTAGCGAGGAATCCCCGTAGGCCACGATCCAGCAGTACCTCGCGCACCTCCGCCACGATCTCGCGCATGTGCTGCTCGGCCTGTTCAACCCTGCCCGCGGCGATTGCCTCGGCCAGGCGAACGTGCAGCTCCAAGGCCTGTGGCTTAGGAGACTGCCAGGGCGCGCCGGCCAGCCGCGCGCGGCCGCTGAGCACCTCGGCCACCACCTCGGTGAGGGCGGCGAAGGTGTCGTTCTGGCTTGCCGTGAGTACCAGGCTGTGGAAGGCGATATCGGCGTCGAGGTATGAGGCGACGGATCCGGTGCTTCCCTGTTCGCGGATCGTGTTGGCCAGGCGCAGTAGTTCCAGGCGCTGTGCTTCGGTGGCGCGGCGGGCCGCGGCCGCGGCGGCGACGGGCTCTACGGCGGCGCGCAGCTCGGTCAGTGCTCCGAACTTCGGTCCCTCGGGGTCTGCGTCGAGTTGCCAGCGGATTACCAGGGGTGACAGTGCCGCCCAATCGGCAGGTGGCCTTACCACCGCCCCCACGCGGCGGCGGGACTCCACGAGTCCTACCGACTCCAGGGTGCGTACGCAGTCCCGGGCGAGGGTGCGCGAGATGCCGTGCTGGGACTGGATGTCGTCAAGGGTGAGGGACTCTCCTGGTCTGAGCTTGCCGGAGATGATGGCGCGGCCGAGGGCGTCAAGGATGTCGCCGCGTCGGACTGAGGATGTCATGGCCGCTCCCGGGGCAGTGGGTCAGAACGTGTGCGGAGTTGGCTGCGGCGGCCGTTGCCGCGCCGTCGGGCCGGTACCGCCGGAGACTCAGCGGCTCTGGACAAGATGCATGATGCGACACCCACATAATCAAGGACCTAAGACCTATATAAAGGTAGTACGTAAACCCGCATAATCGTAGTACCCAACGTAGACGACGGAGTCAAAGGAGCCCGCCATGAACCAACCCGTTGAGCACCTCGTCATCATGGGGGTGGCCGGCTGTGGAAAGACCACTGCAGCAGCGAACCTCCACCGCGCGCTGGGCTGGCCCGTGGCCGAGGCCGACGACTTCCACCCGCAGGCGAATATCGACAAGATGTCCAGCGGCATCCCGCTGGACGACGATGACCGGCGTCCCTGGCTCGAGTCCCTGCGCGACTGGATGAGCGAGCAGGCGGCCTCCGGCACGAAGACCATCGTCACCTGCTCCGCGCTGAAGCGGGCCTACCGCGACTTGCTGTCACAGGCGGACGGGCGCGTCTTCTTCATCCACCTGGTTGCCGAGCAGGAGGAACTGCGTGAGCGCATGGAGCGCCGCGCGGGGCACTTCATGCCCCCGGCTCTCCTGCCCTCGCAATTCGCCACCCTCGAGCCCCTGGAGGACGACGAGGATGGCATCACCGTGGTCTCGCGCGCTACGCCCGAGGCAACCTTCGAGGCCATCCTCGCGGCGTTTGAGGCCGCCACGCCGGCCTGACCGTTCTTGTCCCCCGTTCCCCACCCATCTTCGTCATGGAGACATTGACAATGACGCACACAATCCTGGCCGCTGCGGACGCCGTGCCGCACGCGGGCAATGACTTACAGCTGATCCTCGCCGCACTGGTCGGCATCGCCACGATCATCGTTCTGATCGTCTGGACCAAGGTCCACCCCTTCCTGGCGCTCACGCTCGGATCTGCGGTGCTTGCGCTGGTGGCCGGCATCCCCCTGGCCGACACCTTCACGGCATTCACCTCCGGCCTGGGTTCCACCATCGGCGACGTGGGCACACTGATCGCCTTCGGCGCCATCATCGGCAAGCTGCTGATCGACTCCGGCGGCGCGGATCAGATCGTCGACACGATCCTGGACCACACCTCGGCGAGCCGCCTCCCGTGGGCCATGGCGCTGATCGCCTTCGTAGTCGGTATTCCACTGTTCTTCGAGGTGGGGATCGTCCTGCTGATCCCCGTGGTGATGATGGTGGCCCGGCGGGCCCGCCAGCCACTGGTGCTCGTGGGCGTGCCCGCCCTGGCGGGGCTCTCCGCCCTGCACGGCCTGGTGCCCCCGCACCCCGGACCGCTCATCGCCATTGACGCCGTCGGGGCAAACCTCGGCATTACCCTCGGCTTCGGCCTGCTGGTCGCGATCCCCACCGTGATCGTCGCGGGCCCGCTGTCGGCCCGGCTCATGGCCCGCTGGGTGCCGATCGAGGCGCCTGCGCCGCTTGGTGGGAGCGAGCAGCGCGAGCGCAGCGGTGCACGGCCGTCCTTCGGCGTGTCCATCAGCGTTGTGCTGCTTCCGGTGCTGCTGATGCTCATGCGTACGGTGGTCGAGACGTTGGTTGAGACGAAGTCGCCCGACGGCTCCAGTAACCCGCTCGCCCACTTCGCCCTCTTCCTGGGCCAGCCCATTGTTGCCCTGCTGCTGACCGTGCTGGTGGCGATCCTCGTCTTCGGCGTGCGCATGGGCGACACGGCCGATGAGATCTCCGCCCGCGTAGGCGGCGCGCTTGGGCCGATCGCCGGGATCCTGCTGATTGTCGGCGCCGGCGGCGGATTCAAGCAGACGCTGATCGAGTCTGGCATCGCCACGATCATCGCCGGCTGGCTCGAGCAGGCCGCCGTGCCGGCGCTCCTGGCCGGCTGGCTGGTGGCGGTGGCGGTTCGCCTAGCCACCGGATCCGCCACGGTTGCCACGATTACCGCTGCGGGCATCATGGCGCCCCTGGCTTCCGACATGCCGCCGGTGGAGGCGGCCCTGCTGGTGCTGGCGATCGGCGCCGGGTCGGTGTTCCTCTCGCACGTCAACGACGCCGGATTCTGGCTCGTCAAGGAGTACTTCGGTATGACCGTGGGGCAGACCTTCAAGACCTGGTCGCTAATGGAGACGATCCTGTCAGTGACTGCGCTGGTGGTGGTCCTGGTGCTGGCCCTGCTGCTTGGCGTGCTGTAGCGGTTTCCCGCCCATGCGGCCGGGGCTGCTGGCAGACACGGGCGGGGGAGAGAGCGCTCCGCGGGGTAGCTTCCTGCCCCGCGGAGCGCTTTACGGCCCTGTCGCCCTGTTGCCGGTGTGCCCGCGCGGACCGGTGCGCCGCCGAAATGTGCGGGGACCCATCCGGTTTCCGGTCCCAGCTGGTGTTCAGGAATCCCGGGAAATACGTGAGCCGCCCGGAAGTATGATCGGCCCAACATGAGAAGATGATGAATATAATATGGGCGGGCGATTGCTGTATTGCAAACCGTTGAGAGGGGTCTCACCCCTAGGCAATTCTAGTGTATGTTGCTTCTAGGCGTATAGGCGCCAGTGCTCTGTGTGGCATTATGCCTACGGGCGCGTCGTTCAACTCGACACGAAGGGAAACGCGTCATGGGTGAACTCATCGGGATGGTCATCTTCGGCGGCATCATCGGTGCCCTGGCCAGGCTGATCATGAGGGGGGACCAGAGTCTGTCTATTTTGTGGACAATTGTCCTGGGCGCTGCCGGCGCCTTCGTCGGCGGCTGGCTGGCCGGGATGCTGGGTGTGGCGGACACCCCGGGGATCGACTGGATCCGTTGGCTGCTCTCGCTCGTGGCGGCCATGGTCGCCATTTACGTGTATCT
>NZ_PIZD01000070.1:0-1459 GCF_010365615.1 Actinomyces sp. 565 | reverse complement strand
GTGGTGAAGCCGCAGAATGCGGCTTCACCACGACCGGTCGCCGGCCTCACCACAGCGGAAGGACGTTGCAGTGCTGCCGGGCGGCACCGGAAGGCGCGGTCGGCAGGTGCAGTCGGCCGTCGCTACCGACTAGTGCTGCCGGGCGATCGCCGTATGTGGCGGGGCGGTGGTTTCCGGTCTTACTGCCGTTGCCTGAATGTCTGTTCAACTAATGGGGCGGCTGAATTGTGCCGTAGGTTCCGTGGCCCCGGCAAGACGTGTATTCTAAAATAGATTCCTGGTGGGTGCGGCGTGAGAGATATGGTAGTGCCATTTGTGCTGAATGGTGTGGGCGTTCTATGCGGACTGCTTTCGCTCATGCTCCTTGAAAGCGCTATCGAGCTGGTTGTTGAGGGAGGCTTTGACGCGGCGGTCGCGCTGCTGCTGCTCACGGCGTCGGTGGTCTTTGCGGGGATGGCGTTGGGGGTGCTGCTCGCCTGTGACCGGTCTTGGCGGCAAGGGCCGTCCCAGGAGCGGAGCGCGGGGGCTGACTGCGTGCCGCGTGGACATGCCGTGCCAGCCCGCAATGAGGCGCTCCCGTGGGGTTCGGGCCGCGCCTCGGACTGAAAGGCGCCTACCCTGAGTTGCAGGAATACGCCGACGTCCGCGACTTGCAGCATCAGCCCCGAAACGACCCGCTGCGCCCGGCCGAGTACGTCCTCGCCGGCCCGAGTACGACCTCGCCAGCCCGAGAACGACCTCGTCAGCCCCGAAACGACCCGCTGCGCCCGGTCGAGTACGACCTCGCCAGGCCGAGGACGACCTCCGCACGGTGAAAACGTCCTCGTCAGCCCGAGGACGACCTCCGCGCGGCGAAAACGTCCTCGTGGGCCCGAAACCCTCCACGATGTGGAGGGTGTGGGGCGAATGAGGTCGTATTCGGTCGGCGGCGGGTGGTCGACTACGACCTCACACGCCCGAGAACGACCCTCGAGCGCGATCGCCACACCACACTCCTCACCCGCCGGGCCGCCGCGACACGCACGCTATCAACCACTCTGCGAAGCACCGCCGATCTACCCACCAAACCCCCAAACGCGAAGATCCCTGTTACCGCGCCCCAGATGCCGCAGGGAGGCGTGCGGATGTGCACGCAGGTCACAGCAGGCCAGTGCCGCACGCCAGGCTCAACTGGGAGGCACGCACCGCTGCGGGGAGGTGAGAACGCCGCTGCGGGTCTCGGTGGTGCTGCGGGGGCCACACGCTACTGCGGGGGCATCCACTGCTGCGGGCCACGGACCGGGCCGGCTCGCTCGTGCGCCCCGCGCGACGGTTCGGCACTTCGCATGACGGTTCGGCACTTCGCATGACGGTTCGTACCTTTGCACCGACGCTTCGTACTTTTCGGTGACTGTGCTGTCTCCACACTTCTGGGACGGTTGAGTCTCATGACTTCTGGGACGGTTGAGTCTCATGGGTT
>NZ_PIZD01000069.1:31668-32406 GCF_010365615.1 Actinomyces sp. 565 | reverse complement strand
GATGAAGTCCTTGGTTAGTAGTACTTCTGGGCCTGGGGGCTGGCGGGTGATGCCGGAGCCGTCGGCTAGGAGGGTGGCTGCGTCGGTGGCGGTGACGGTGATGACCGTGGTGGTGCCGACGCCGGCCGCGGCGGCCGGGGCGGCGGGGTCTGGGGCGCATAACGCGGAGGCGTTTTTGGTGGAAAGGGCTGCGCCTAGGGTCGCGGTGCCGCACGTGCCGGGGTCTGCCTCGGTCTCGGGCGTGGCGTACTGGTTAGCCGTGCCACCGGCCCCGCCGGAGGGGTAGTAGCCCCCGCCGACCGGGGTGCCCGGGGTGGAGTAGGCCACCTCGTAGGACGTCCTACCCGTCACCGTCACAGAATTACCGTGCGTGTCAGTGTCAAACCTATGCTCAGAATGCGTGTCGGCGAATGCCGTTGGGGTGACGGCTATCCACAGCGAGAGTATTGTGGCGAACGTGGCACGGCATGCGTTGGCCTGGTATTTCATTCGGCGTCACCTTCCTCTTCTAGGTCGACTACTTCAACGGTCCAACTATGGGTGCTCCAATACAATTGAACCAATAAGACATCTTCGGTTCGTGTAATGCGTAGGGGAGGCTGGCCGTCTCCTGGATGCTGATCGCGGTCCTGGGATGTTACTTGTGTGCGTACGACGTAGCGGTTGGGGTCGTCCTGGTCGGTCCACCACTCCAGGGGGGTGATCTGTGGCTCCCACGGGTCGATCCACCCGCCTGCA
>NZ_PIZD01000069.1:30939-31658 GCF_010365615.1 Actinomyces sp. 565 | reverse complement strand
GTGGTGGTGCCCTGGGCGGGTGCTGCCTGGGGGGCGTCTAGGCACTTGAACATGAAGGGGCGTACGCCGGCGGGGGAGGACATGGTGCCGTAGGGGCACTGGTGGGTGGGTGGCCCGTACTCGTAGGTTCTGCCGTTGTCCTGCGCGGGGGCGGGGTTGGCGTAGTAGCCCCCGCCGACCGGCGCGCCCGGGGTGGAGTAGGCCACCTCGTAGGACGTCCTACCCGTAACAGTCACAGAATTACCTGTCGAATAGGCCCTGAAGGTGGGGTCGTCCTGGGGGCTCGCCGCAGCCATTGGCATTAGGTATATTGTGGTTGAGAGGTAAATTGCTGCGAGTTTAAATGTTGCTGACTTTAAGGTCATTGCTGGTCGCCTCCATTCTCGACCTCAATTGCTTCAATTCTCCACTGTTCTCCGGTCCAATAAAGTTGCGTCAGTAGTAGGTCCTCGGACTCCTCCACCCTTGTTGCTGTACCGTCGCCTGAGTGGCTTGTGCGGGCTTCGGATGTTACTTGTGCGCGTACGACGTAGCGGTTGGGGTCCTCCTGGTCGGTCCACCACTCCAGGGGGGTGATCTCCTGCTCCCACGGGTCGACCCAATTACCTGCTTCATGGCGATTAGCTACGTCATCTGCCACGTTGTTGCAGAATTCGCAGTTGTCGTCGCTCATTTTCTCCCAGGCGTCCAGGTCTCCCGTGGCGAAGACGTAGGGGAAC
>NZ_PIZD01000069.1:0-30541 GCF_010365615.1 Actinomyces sp. 565 | reverse complement strand
TGGCTGTGGCGGGTGGGGTCCAGGTGGGGGTGTAGGTGGTGCGGTTGGCGGCGTGTGAGCAGCCGGCGCCCAGTAGGGCGAGGCAGATGGCCAGTGCGCCGGCTCGGCGCAGGTGATCTGCTCGGCGCGCAGGTTTCGGCGCATGGGGGTGTGCGGCAGCGGCGCGGGCCTGGTGGTGGCGGGTGCTGGCGTGTGGCTTGCTTGGGTGTGTGGGCATGTTGGGGGTGGCCTCCTCGATGAGGACCCGGGCGGGACTTGCTGGGGCTTCGGCTTGGCGTTAACGCACGCAACCGTAGCGTGACCAGCAGCCGCGGCGCTACTGGCTCCATCGCGCCTGTGGAAAACCCTTCACAGGGCGGGGTCTTCGGTGGCTGGGTGCTTGGAGCCCTGGCCCTCGCCCGGGACGGCTCATCGCAGCGACTCCTCCGGGCCCGCCCAGCCGACCCACGTCACACCAACCGATCTCGGCACGTAACGTCTACCGAACTCGGCACTGGATCGGGGCGGGAGGTGTCGGCTATGAGCGCCGTGCGCCGCGCCGTCGGGCCCGGCGGGCCGTGTGTACGGCGTCGGGCAGGACCGCCAGCAGGCGCTCAACGTCCTCGGCGCCCGTCTCCCGGCCCATGGAGCAGCGCAGCGTCGCCCGCGCCGCCCCTTCCTCGTAACCCATCGCCAGCATGACGTGGCTCGGCTGCGCGACCCCCGCATGACAGGCCGACCCGGCTGAAACGTCGATACCCGCCATATCCAGCGCCATCAGCAGCGCCTCGGCGTCGGCGTCCTCCACCCACAGGTGCGCCGTGCCGGGCAGGTGCGCCGCGTCATCGGGCAGGGTCGCGTGCACACCCGCCAGCGCCGTCGCCCCCGCCAGCAGGCGCGCGCGCAGCGGCTCCAACCGTGCCGTCTCCGCCGCCCGCTCGGCCACGGTCAGCTCCACGGCCAGCGCCAGTGCCCGCGCCCCGACCACGTCCTGCGTGCCCGAGCGCAGTCCCCGCTCCTGGCGTCCGCCCCCGGTCGGCGCCACCAGGGAGAAGTCCCGCCGCGCAATCAGGGCGCCGACGCCGACCGGCGCCCCGAGCTTGTGCCCGCTCAACGACAGCGCATCCAGCCCCCAGCCGTGAAAGTCCAGTTGCACCCGGCCCACCGCCGCCACCGCATCGCTGTGCACAGGCACGTAACCCGGCGCGTCCGGCCGGTCGGTGCCGGTAGCCGCGCGCACCGCCGCCACGATCCCGGCCAGGTCCTGCACTGCACCGGTCTCGTTGTTCGCAGCCATCACGCTCACCAGGGCGGCCCCGCACGCCAGTACCTCGCCAATCGCCCCGGCCTGCACCCGGCCCGCCCCGTCCACGGGCAGCTGCACATGCTCGCCGCCCAGCTGTGCTGCGGCGGTGCGCGCACTTTCCAGCACCGCCGGATGCTCAACCGGGGAGGTGACTAGGCGCGGACGATCCACTCCAGCGGCCCGGGCCGCCAGCACCCGGCCAACCACGGCCAGTGCGTCCGCCTCGGTGCCGCTCCCGGTGAAGACCACCTCATGCGGGTCCACCCCCAGTGCCCCAGCCAGCCGGGAACGTGCCTGCGCCAACAGCGCCCCGGCCCGGCGCCCCGAAGCGTGCTGCGCCGCCGGATTAGCCCACCCGCCCAGATCACCGGCCAGGTCGTGGGCGACCTGCTCGGCCACCTCCGCCCGCACGGGCGTGGTGGCGGCATGGTCAAGGTAGACGCGCGCGGCGGTACTCCCGGAACTCATGCGGGCAGCGTATCCGCCGCCTAAACCGGCCGCGGATAGGCTGGCCACATGACCTCCGCCCCGCAGCCAGCCCCCGACCGTCTCGCTCCCGGAACCACAGGGACCACTGCCCGCTCCCTGTCACGCGCCACGACCGACCGTGACGCCGAGCGCCGCGGCGAGCCTGGCCTGCTCGACCGGCTTGCCGCAGACCCAGCCACTCGCCTGCTGCTGGTGGACGCCCGCGGACGCGTCGCCCTGGATGCCCCGGCCACCGCCGCGGACCTGCCCGACGACGGCCTCGCCCCCGCCGTGCCGCATGACCGCGACGACGCCGTCTGGCGGCCCGGCCACGCAGCCGACGCCCCCAGCGCTGTCCGTCCCCGGCTCGCGCCCCTGACCGCCGCCGACGTAGACGCCACCGGCCTGACCCGCTTGTACCTGGGGCGTGAACGCGGCAGCGGCACCGGCGATGCCGCTGGGGCCGCCTGGATCGCCGTCGTCGTTCCCACCGACGACGTCGCCACCCCCACCGACGCCGAGGGCGCCAGCCGCCCCCACCCCTCCCTAATGCGGGCAATGGAGCGCTTCCCGCTATCAGCACTACGGGCCGTCGGCGCCGAACTGGATGCCCACGACGCCGGGCTGGCGACCCCCGCCACTGCCCTGGCCGCCTGGCACGCCCGCTCCGGCTTCTGCCCCCTGTGCGGCGGCCGCACCCAGATCGTCCAGGCCGGCTGGGCACGGCGCTGCACCAGCTGCGAGGCCCTCAGCTTTCCCCGCACCGACCCCGCCGTCATCATGGCCGTCACCGACGACGCCGACCGCATCGTGCTGGTCCACGGTGCCACCTGGGAGCAACACCGCTACTCCACAGTCGCCGGCTTCGTGGAGGCTGGTGAGCCCGCCGAGGCCGCCGTTGTCCGCGAGGTAGCCGAGGAGACCGGGCTGAAAGTGGCCAGCGTGGAGTTCGTCGCCAGCCAGCCCTGGCCCTTTCCGCGCTCCCTCATGCTCGGCTACCGGGCGCGGCTGGCGCCCGGCGAGCACCTGGCGCGCCCCGATGGCGCAGAGGTGACCGATGCGATCGTGCTCAGCCGCACCGAGATTGCAGACGCCGTAGCCGCCGGCACCGTCATCCTGCCCGGGCGGACCTCAATCGCCAGGATGCTGATAGAGGACTGGTACGGCGCCCCCATCGGCTGACCCCAGGGGACTGGGCCGCGGCGAGGCAGCGGGTTAACTGGGCAGCCACGTGCGCGGGCCGGAGCCGGGCTTACCCCGGACCAGCTAGAGCCTCGCCGGCTAATCATGTCAGCCGGGCGTGGCAGGCTGGGCCGCGATGAACGACCATGCCCAGGCAGCCGAGGCCCCGCGCCCCGCGGGCGCGCCCGCCGCTCTGCCCAGCCCCGCCCAGCTGCTCGACGCCCTCGACCCCGATCAGCGCCAAGTCGCCGAGCATCTGGAAGGAGCCCTGTGCGTGCTGGCAGGCGCCGGCACCGGCAAGACCCGGGCGATCACCTACCGGATCGCCCATGGCGTGGCGGTGGGCGCCTATCAGCCCACCCAGGTCCTGGCTGTGACCTTCACCGCCCGCGCCGCCGGGGAGATGCGCTCACGGCTTACGGACTTGGGGGTGCATGGCGCTCAGGCCCGCACCTTCCACTCCGCCGCGCTGCGCCAGCTGACCTACTTCTGGCCCACCGCCATCGGCGGGCGCCGCCATGAGATTGAGCGCTACAAGGGCCGCCTGGTGGGCACCGCCGCCCACCGCCTGGGCCTGAGCACGGACCGCGCCCTGATCCGCGACCTGGCGGCCGAGGTCGAGTGGGCCAAGGTCACCATGACCCTGCCGGAGGACTACGCCCAGGCGGCCGCCGCCCAGGGGCGCGTCGGGGTGGGGAATCTCGAGCCGACCACCGTCGCCCAGCTATTGGCCGTTTACGAGGAGGTCAAGGCGGAGCGGGGCGTGATCGACTTTGAGGACGTGCTTCTGCTGATGGTCGGCATCCTCAAGGACCGGGAGGACATCGCTGCCCAGATTCGCGGCCAGTACAAGCACTTCGTGGTCGACGAGTACCAGGACGTCTCCCCGCTCCAGCAGCGGCTGCTCGACCTGTGGCTCGGGCGACGCCGCCAGCTGTGCGTGGTCGGCGACGTCTCCCAGACCATCTACTCCTTTACCGGCGCCACCCCCGACTTCCTCACCGGCTTCGCGTCCCGCTACGACGGCGCCCGCACCGTGCGGCTGACCCGCGACTACCGCTCCACCCCGCAGGTGGTGTCCCTGGCCAACCGGGTGCTGTCGCGCTCGCGGCGCAGTGCCGGGGCCCTGTCCCTGCCTCCCGGGGCGGTGCAGTTGCAGGCGCAGCGGCCCTCCGGCCCCGCGGTGCGCTTCGAGGCGTACGACGACGACGTCGCCGAGGCCGCCGGAGTAGTCGCCCAGGTGCAGAGGCTGCAGGCCGCCGGTGTGCCCCTGTCCGAGATCGCCGTCCTGTACCGCACCAACTCCCAGTCCGAGGTGGTTGAGCAGGCACTGGCCGACGCCGGCATCGGGTACCTGGTGCGCGGCGGGGAGCGCTTCTTCGAGCGGGAGGAGGTCAAACGCGCCATGGTGCTGCTGCGGGCCGCGGCCCGCACCGAGCGCGCCGCTCTCACCGGGGATCCGGGCGCGGACGCCCGCATGGTGCTGTCCCGGGAGGGCTGGAGCGAGCAGCCGCCCGCCGCCCGCGGCGCCATGCGGGAGCGCTGGGACTCCCTGAATGCGATCGTGGAACTGGCCGACCAGCTCGGCGAGCGGCGCGGCGCGGATCTGGACGGTCTGGTAGCTGAGCTCGCGGCCCGCGCGGACGCCCAGAACGCGCCCACTGTCGAGGGCGTCACCCTGTCCTCCCTGCACGCCGCCAAGGGACTGGAATGGGATGCGGTACTGCTCATCGGCGCATGCGAGGGGCTGCTGCCGATCTCCCTGGCCGAAGGACCCGCCGCGATTGAGGAGGAGCGGCGCCTGCTGTACGTGGGTGTCACCCGCGCCCGCGAGCACCTGGTGATCTCCTACGCGCGCGCTCGCAACCCCGGCGGTCGCGCCGCGCGCAAGCCCTCCCGCTTCCTAGACGGCATCTGGCCCACCGACGCCGGCTCCCCCGCGGGCCGCCGCTCCGGCGCAGGGTCAGGCGCGCGCGCTCGCGCCAAGCAGGCGGCCGCCGACTTCGAGGCCGAGAATGACCCGTCCACCGTTGCACTGTTCGAGCAGCTGCGCGCCTGGCGCTCCCAGGTCGCCAAGGCGGGATCGAAGCCGGCGTACACCGTGTTCGCCGATGCCACCCTGCGCTCGATCGCCGTCGTAAAGCCGAGCGTGCTACCGCAGCTATCGCTTATCCGTGGGGTGGGCGCAGTCAAGCTCAAGGAATACGGGCCCGATGTGCTGCGGGTGGTGCGTGAATTCACCCTAGAGAGTCAGTGACCCATAGCAGCGTATGCGTGCCGCCCGCCGTTCCAGTGGTACCGGGCGCCGCTGCATCAGCGTGCGCCTCACCGTCCGTCACCCGCTGGCACAGGCACTCGGGATGCGGGTGCCAGCGGCGTTCCGTGCCCACGGGCTCGGCTGCGGTCAGCTCGACGCTACGGCCCTCCCACAAGTCTCCGCGACCGGTGATGACATCCACCACCGCACGCGCCGCCAATGCCGCAGCCTGATGCAGCAGCAGGCGCTCCATCACCGGTGCCGGCAGCAGGCGTAACTGGGTGGCTAGGGAGGGCCAGCTGGGATCGGCGTCGCGTTCCCACAGGTCCAGGCAGGTAGTGCATACCGGGGAGTCCTCGGTCACTAGGGGCCCCACCCGCACACTGACCTCCCGCACCACCACCGGCAGCTGCGTGACCCCGGCCCGCGCCAGGTCACGCGCGCACACCGGGTCGATGACATGACCGTCCAGGGTCAGGACCACGTCCGGGCTCCGGTCCAGCGGCGCCCGGGTGCGAACCTGCGGGGACAGGCTCTGAGCCCATTCCTCCAGCGTGCAGTCGTCGGGCAGGATCGTGACTACCCCGGCCTCCACCAGTAGGCAGATGACGTCACGGGCCAGCTCTCCGCCGCCACGGATGGCGACGGCGCCGGCGCGCAGCCGCGCTGCGCGCTCGGAGGGGTCCGCGGTCAGCCGATTCCAGTAGACCGCGTCCGCGTTGTCAGGAGGCTCGGGGGAGGTGTCGATGACGCCGACCTCTTTCAGGTCGCCAATGATCTCTCGCGCTCTTTCCAGGGGGACCCGACTCCAACGGGCGGCCCGGTACACGCCGCCGGGCTGGATTTCTGCGGGGAGCCGGTCCAGTAGCTGCTGCTCGCCGCTGGTCAGCCCCGAGAGGATCGTCGCATGCCCCTGCTCCGCGCCGATCTGGCTCTCACCGGGGGCACGCCACAGGACGGGGGACTGGCCACGGAAGCGCATATCTGCTCCTGAGTGTTGCTGCTCGCGTCCCGGACGGGAACGCCGCACACAGCATGGCACCGGCGTGGGTGCTCCGCCAGAGTCAGTCTGCGCCCTGTGGAAAACCGTCGTCGCGGCGGCCTCCGCCGCGGTTCTAGCCGGTCAGTCGGCGGCGAGCACGGCTTCGCAGGTCATCAGTCCGTCCGTGTCATCGGCTGCGATCGCCTGTACCGTGCTCACGGCCTCGTGCAAGGTGCCCACGGCGTAGACCTCCAGGCCATTGGGGACATTGCCAACCACTTCCTGGCAGTTGGCGGCCGGGGCCAGGAAGTAGTCGGAGCCGTCCTTGCGCGCCCCCGCCATCTTCTGCCTGATACCGCCGATCGCACCGACTGTCCCATCTATGGAGATAGTGCCTGTGCCCGCAATGTCCTTGCCGCCGGTGAGGTCTCCGGGCGTGATCTCATCGATGATCCCCAGGGCGAAGATGGTGCCGGCGCTCGGACCACCCACGTCCGACAGGCCGAAGGAGGCGTCGACGTCGGAGTCCGCCCGGGCGGACAGGCTCAAGCCCAGCAAGGACCCCTCTGAGTCCGGCCGGCCATCCCCATCGGCGTCCTGGGGCGTGATGGTGCTCAGCGTGACATCGACGTCGGCCCCGTCTCGCTCCACTTGCAGCGTCACTGGCGTTCCCGGGTCAATCGTGGTCAGCAGATCACGCAGCTGCGGGTAGGAGTCAATGGTGGTCCGGGTGCCGGCGGTGGTAATGGACTTCAGCACGTCACCGGCCTGAAGGTCGCTGCCAGCCTGTTCCTCTGCCGTACCCTCGATTGTGAGGACCATGCGCGGGGCGTGCCCTGTCTCCATCAGAGCGGCTACCACGGCCGCATCCTGGGAACTGGTCATTTGCGCCTGGTTGACCTCTTCAACCTGTTCAGCGGTCAGGGTCTTCGGGCACACCTGCTCCCGGTCCAGGACCGTCTTGTCACTACTGAGCCAGGCGTCCACGAGCATGAAGAACGTCACGGGGTAGCCCGGGCAACCCGATACTGACACTGTGGTCATGCGCAGGGCGCCGGTTGTCTCGTAGGTCTGGGTGCCGGTGACAGTCAGCAGGTCCTCGTCAGCGCCGTCGGACGGGCCTGCCAGCACGTTCCAGGTGGGGCCAGGCGCCTGGATGACCTTATTGACCGGCACAGTCGCGCCTGCGATGACCAATGCGGCCGCCAGCGCCAGACCGATCAGCAGCCGGGAGCGGTGGCGCCCGCGGAGGCGGGCGTGAGGGGCCTGCGGTGAGGCACAGCCTGCGGCCGCGGTGGCATCCTCCACGTCAGGGTCGGTGCCTGCCGCGGAACTCGTCGCGGCCGCGGGCACAGCCGATTGGCCCGGTTCGGGAGAATCGGCTGAGGTATCCACGGTGGTCGGGGCGTGGTCCTCGGGGTCGCCGGCGTGCGGCTCGGTTCCGGGGGCGTCGGAAGGGCGTAGCGTCACGGGGAACATCATGACGGGTGATCCTGGGAGCGGGCTGCCACCCGCCTGAGGTCGGCTGGGGACCTGGCACGCGGCGCGTGGGAGGCGCCTGCGGGGAACGAGGGCGGGTCGCATGGCTCGCACTCAGGAATGGATGCAATGATCCGGGTGTTTTCACTGTGCGGTCGCCGCGGGCGTCCCGGCCAGCGCCGCATACACGCCGGACCCACTGAGACCCACCGAGAGGAACCCATGAGCGCGGACCCCTTCGACGAGATCGAGCAGCTGCTTGCCACGATGTTCGGCCCCCAGATGGCCGCGGACGCGGTGGGTGCCCTGCGGGCCTCCGGTGTTGACCCGGAGCAGCTCGCCCGGATTAGTGGCATGGGAGACCTGTCGCGCCTGACCCCGGCACAGCTGAGTGGCCTTCAGGCACAGATGCAGGGGCTGTTTGCGGGCGCCGCCAGCGGTACCGTCAACTGGTCGATGGGGCAGGACCTGGCGTTGCGTACCGCTCGTGGTGATGGCGACCCGGTCATTACCGCCGCAGATGCTGAACAGACCAGCAAGGCCTTGGCCGTTGCCGACCTCTGGCTCGACGCCGCCACCGACTTCATGCCGGCGCCCGGGCCGCGCGAGGCCTGGTCGCGTTCCCAGTGGGTCGAGCGCACCCTGCCGGTCTGGAAGGATGTATGCGCACCCGTGGCCGATGCGGCCACCGGGGCGCTGGGCGATGCGCTGCAGCACCAGATCACCAGGCTGGCGGACTCCGAGGCCGCGAGCGCCCAGATGGGGGCGCTGGGTAACGTCATGCGTTCCATGGCCGGAACCGCCTTCGGCTTGCAGCTCGGGCAGGCCATCGGCGAGTTGGGCCGCCAGGCGGTTGCCGCCACCGATGTCGGTCTGCCGCTGACCCGCGAGCCGGGGACGGCCCTAGTGCCTGCGAACGTTACGGCCTTTGCCGCCGAGCTGGAGGCCGATGCGGATCAGGTCAGGCTCTTCCTGGCGGTGCGGGAGGCGGCCGCTGCCCGCCTGTACGCCCACGTTCCCTGGCTGCGCAGTCAGCTGCTGGCCGCTGTGGAGGCGTACGCTCGCGGCATCGTGATCGACGTCGACGCCGTTGAGCAGGCAGTTGCCCAGGTGGACCCGAACGATCCGGAGGCGATTCGGCGTGCGCTCGAGTCGGGCATGTTCGCCCCCCAGGAGACGGGCGCCCAGAAGGAGGCCCTGGAGCACCTAGAGACCCTGCTGGCCCTGGTTGAGGGCTGGGTGGAGGTCGTCTCTGCGCGTGCGCTGGCGCCGCATTTGCCACTTGCCGTTGCACTGCGCGAGATGGTCCGGCGCCGCCGTATTCAGGGCGGGCCGGCGGAGCAGGTATTCGCCCGCCTGATCGGGATGGAGTTCCGGCCCCGCCGCGTACATGAGGCCGCACGGCTGTGGGAGAGGCTGGGCGCGGAACTGGGGGACGCCGAGCGCGATGCGTTCTGGCGTCATCCCGACGTCGTGCCTACCGCTGCCGAGCTGGCCAACCCGGACGACTTCCTGACCATGCGGCGTGCCGCCCAGGACATGGATGCGGAGATGGACGCGGACCTGGCCTCCCTGCTGGACGGTACGCTCGGTTACGCCGCTGGCGCCAAGGACGCCGACGCGGGCGGCGGGGCCGCGCGCGAGGCGGATGAGCCGGGAGCCGCCCCGGAGGACGAGTCTGAGCAGTGACGCCGTCGGGGGAGTCTAGGGCGAGCGCCGGGAATCGCCGATGCTGTGCTAGCCGGTGCTAATCAGCTCTAGTCGGTGCTGACCCGTGCCGACCGGAGGCGGTGGAGGGCGGCTATTGCAGAGTGTTCCGCAGTGCCTCCACCAGGCCAGGTACGAGGTTCTCGCCGACCACTACCGCGTCCGCCGAGTCATGGGAGCGGGTGCGCAGGGCACACCAGGACTCCCCGGAGCGGAGCACGCCCACGACGATCCGCACGTCGTCCCGGTCCGGCCGGGACGCCAGGTAGGCGGAGCGCTTCTGCGGATCCCTGATCGCGGCTGCTTCCCGCTCCGCCTCGTCGGGAAGCAGCATCCGTTCCGTGGATATGGCGGTGCCGTCGACCTCCTCGGGCCAGACGATCCCTGCCAGCAGCTCCTCCAGGCTGTATACCGGTGGCAGGTCGCCCTGCTCAATGGCGGTGAGTGCCTCCGGATCCGTGCGCGCCTCCGCGAGCGCGGCGGCGTCGAGCATCCGTTCCAGCATGGGGTCCTCCTGCAGGGCCGCGGCGGTGCGCACCAGTGCGAAGACACCCACGGGAGCGTCCCAGCCACTGCTGGCGGCATGCTCCTCCAGCTGGACGACCACGCGCCTGAGGGCCGCCTGCCGGGGGGCGGTGGGGCGGTTGACGGGTTTCGCGCTCGGGATCCCGGTGGGATCCTGGCTCGTATCCTCGATCATGGTGCCATCATGCCAGTAGTGGCGCAGGTACTGGGGTCGGGCGGCGCTTCCCGGGGCGTGGGGTACGTGGGCCGGAACAGGTGCGCGTGGCCTTGAGGCAGGCTGCCGTGCCAGCTTGCTCCGGGCGCAGCGCTGCCTATGAATTGACTTATATTTTGTGGGCCTGACGTGACGTGTGCGACGATTGGGCTGGTGGCGCCGCCGGCGCTGGCCGCTGTGCGCCAAGCGCGCACGCACAATGACACGGAACGACACGGAGCGTGAGCGTGAGCACCAGGCCCGACGACGATCCAATCGACAAGCCCGACGACGAGTCCGCTGCCGCAGACTCCTCCGAGACGGAGAGCCGAGACGACCGCGTGCGCGGCGGTTTCTTCCAGGCGGACGACGCAGACGCCAGACCTGGGCATGCACAGGACGAGCCCGGTGACGGTGGGCGAGCAGGCGCGAGCGCGGATGAGGTAGACGCGCAGGATGACGAGCCGGAGGACTCCGGTCCCTTCGCCGCATCGGCATTCGACCCGTCTGCGCTTTTCGGCCTGGGCGCCTCCTCGCGCGCGGGCGGGGGAGCATACGCGGCGCGGCGGCAACGGCGACCCGGTGGCGGGGCCGGCTCCAACCACCCGCCGACCCAGCGCAGCGGTGGGGACGCTCGTGGGCGACCGGGCCCGCTGGCCCTGACCATCGGCATCCTGGCCCTGCTGGCCACCATCATCGCCTTCTTGTCGCGCACCTGGACGGAGGTGCTGTGGTTCGACCAGCTGGGCTTCTCCCGCGTCATCTGGACTCAGTGGATTGCGGCGGGAGGCATGTTCCTGATCGGTTTCCTGATCATGTTCGCCGCAGTATTCGTGGCGATCCGGCTGGCCTACCGCGCCCGCGAGATCGGCATGCCCCAGGACGAGGCGACGCGCAACCTCGCGGCATATCGTTCCGCGGTCGAGCCCATCCAGCGGCAGCTGACTTGGATTGTGCCGGCGGGGCTGGCCCTGGTCAGTTCCGCCTGGGATGTGGCGCCGCGTTGGCGGGAGGTGCTGCTGGCGGCTAATGCGCAGTCCTTCGGGACGACGGACCCGCAGTTCGGGCTGGACGTCTCTTTCTACGTGTTTGTGCTGCCGGTGCTGGAGCTGCTGGTGTCCTACCTCACGCGCGTGGTCGTGTTCGCGGGCATATGCAGTGTCGTCGTCCACTACCTGTACGGCGGGATCTCCGTGGCGCGCGAACCGCACTTCACCCGGGCGGCCCGGGTACACCTGACGGTCTTCCTGGCCCTGTTCGCCCTGCTGCGAGGGGGCTCCTACTGGCTGGGGCGGTACGCCTCCCTGTATGCATCGAACAGCAGGTTCGACGGCGCCGGCTACACCGATGTCAATGCCTCCCTGCCCGCCAGTGCGATCCTGGCTGCAATCAGCGTGGTGGTGGCGGCACTGTTCCTGTTCTCCATACGGTCGAGCTCCTGGCGGCTGCCCATCACCGGTGTTGCGGTGATGATTGTGTCTGCACTGCTAATCGGCACCGCCTACCCGGCGGTGATTCAGAACTTCGTGGTCAATCCCAACGCCCAGCGGGAGGAGGCGCCTTATATTGATCGCAACATCAAGGCCACGCTGACCGCTTACGGCCTGGACGATGTTGAGATCACCGACTACGACGCCAAGACGACGGCGGAGGCGGGGCAGCTGCTGGAGGATGCCGAGTCCACGACGTCGATCCGCCTGCTGGACCCGAACCTGGTCTCCCCGACCTTCCGCCAGCTGCAGCAGAACAAGCAGTACTACTCCTTCGCCTCCTCGCTGAACGTAGACCGGTACAACATCGACGGTGCGAGCCGGGACACGGTTATCGCCGTGCGCGAGCTCAACTTCGACGGCCTTGATGCAGGGCAGCGCACCTGGATCAACGAGCACACCGTGTACACGCACGGCTACGGCGTGGTGACGGCCTACGGAAACACCGTCGCCTCCGGCGGCTACCCCTCATTCTGGGAGGGCGGCATCCCTTCGGTTGGTGACCTGGGGGAGTACGAGCCGCGCATCTACTTCGGCCAGGCCTCGCCGTCGTACTCCATTGTGGGCGGTGACGACGGCGGCAGCCCGCGCGAGCTCGACTACCCCGATGACTCCGCACCCTCCGGGCAGGTCAACACCACCTTCTCCGGGGACGGCGGGCCGGACGTGTCCAACCCCTGGAACCGGCTGCTGTACGCGGTGAGGTTCCAGGAGATGAACATCCTGTTCTCCCAGGAGGTCCGCAGCGGATCGCAGATCCTGTACAACCGCAACCCCGCGGACCGAGTGGCGCAGGTGGCGCCGTGGCTGACCCTGGACGGCAGCCCCTACCCGGCGGTGGTGGACGATGATGGTGACGACTCCACTCCCAAGCGGGTCGTTTGGATCCTTGACGGCTACACCACCACCAACAACTACCCCTATTCCCAGCACGAGTCGCTGGAGGACACCATGAGTGACGCGACCTCCGGCTCCGCGCTCCTGGGTGCACCGGAGGAGTCCAACTACGTGCGCAACTCGGTCAAGGCCGTAGTAGACGCCTATGACGGCTCCGTGACCCTGTACGAGTGGGATGAGGATGACCCGATCCTGGCCGCTTGGAAGGCGGTCTTCCCGGGGTCGGTCACCCCGATGAGCGAGATGAGTGCAGACCTGATGGCGCACATGCGCTACCCGGAGGACCTGTTCAAGGTTCAGCGCACCGTGCTGGCCAACTACCACGTCACCGACCCCGAGGACTTCTACTCCGGCGGTGACTTCTGGAAGGTGCCCGATGACCCGACCAAGTCGGGTGACGAGGCACAGGCCCCCTACTACCTGACGTTGAAGATGCCGGACCAGGATGAGGCGACGTTCTCCCTGTCCAGCGTCTACATCATTGGTGGTAACACCGATCGCAACGTGCTCACAGGTTTCCTCGCCGTCGACTCGGAGACGGCCGGCGGCGAGAACGGCGGCCGCAACCCCGATTACGGCAAGTTGAGGCTGCTGGAGCTGCCACGCTCGTCGAATGTGTCTGGTCCCGGCCAGGTGCAGAACAACTTCAACTCCAACGCCACCGTCTCTCAGGTGCTGAACCTGCTCTCGCAGCAGGGCTCTGAGGTGATCCGCGGCAACCTGCTGACTCTGCCGGTGGGCGGCGGATTGCTGTACGTGCAGCCCGTCTACGTGCAGGCATCCTCCGGGACGCAGTACCCGCTGCTGCGGGAGGTGCTGGTCTCCTTCGGTGACAAGGTCGGCTTCGCTGACACGCTCTCGGAGGCCCTGGACCAGGTGTTCGGCGGCGACTCGGGCGCTACTACGGGGGAGGAGGCCGTCGACGGCGACGCCGCGGCGGCTAACGACACCTCGGCGGAGGCTGAGGAGGGCACCGATCAGGCCGTGCCCACTGTCGAGGCCACACCACCGGCCACGACAGACGCTACGCCGGAGGCCACGCCGCAGCCGAGCGCAGCTGCTACCCCGGGGGCGACCACGGGGTCCGGCGACCCGGCTGCCGATCTGGAGACCGCGCTTTCCGACGCGCAGACGGCTATGGAGGACGCGGGCAAGGCGATGCAGGACGGAGACTGGTCCGCCTACGGCGAGGCCCAGGACCGCCTGACTGACGCCCTGAACCGGGCGGTGGCTGCCCAGCAGCAGCTCGACTCCCAGGGATGAGCCGCCGGGCCTGAACAGCGTGAGTGGCGCATGCGTCGTGGTGAGCAAGGGCACGTCACCCGGGTTTGCCGTCCCGCGGGCGGCGGACTAGAGTAATGACCACGACGCGGGGTGGAGCAGTTCGGTAGCTCGCCGGGCTCATAACCCGGAGGTCGCAGGTTCGAATCCTGCCCCCGCTACCACTCAGGAGGCCCCGGCACCAGCAGGTGCCGGGGCCTCCTGGTCTTCTAGCAACGGAGTTGACTGGGGTGCCGACAGGCCCCGGTTTGCTGCGCGACCTGATATTCCTAATCGGTAGTAAAGGAAAAGCTTGCGGTGTTTGGGACAATCGTTGGTGCGATCATCGGCTTCATCGGCACGGTATGGAACACTCGCACACCGCGTGAGCGGCGTGTTGCCGAGGCTATGAAGCAGCTCGAAGAGGTTGAGAATCTAAAGTTTCCCTCGGAAGAGTCCATAAAGCTCCAAAAAGATGCTGTAGAGAAGATCCGTACTGAAGCGCGCCGTCACATCGTTGATGACGGAGAATTTGCGGCGGTATTGTTACTCGTGACGACGGCGGTGATTTGGATTTTTGTGCAGTGTCTCTCGCTCTCTCGGCTGGTTGACGATAAGTATTCGGCGTTTGTTGACCTTGCGGTGAATCTTACGTCCGGTGCGTTGTTGGGTATCGTTATCGTAGGCGGTGTTATCGTCGTGGCTGCGATTGTTAGGTGTCTCCGGAAGAGGCTCATTGATTGGTGGCGCAGTCGCGACACATCTGATAAACCAGGTGGCGATAACGAGAGCTGATTCGGTTGGCGCTTGGGAGTACTGAGTGTGACACGTATTGTAGGTCGCATGGCGATTCCGGAGTGCCTCATGTCAAGGTGCCCGCGAAAACTTGTTGGTGCCTCATTTGGGATTGCCCGCGAAACTGGGAGGGTCTAGGAGGCTTTCTTGATGCGGATGCCCTTGTGGACGTCGGGTAGGACGCTGGGGAACTGGGCTAGGTAGAGCTGGTCGGTCTTGTCCTTGGCCAGAGCTATGAGCACGTCCTGGAGTTCGCTGATGCGGCGGGTGATGGCGGCAGGGTTTAGCTGGTTGCGGTAGGCGATCAGCTCCTGCCTTGTGCTTGTCGGTGAGCACGTCGGTGTCCAGCAGCCGGCCGGGCGGGGTACGGGGAGCGTCGTACAGGCGCTTGCGCTTGCCCTCCTTGTCGGTCCCCCATCCGATGGGCTTCTTGGTAGGGGTCAGGTAGTTGGCCTGCGCGTCCACCAGCACCCACAACCGGCTTGAGAACCTCCCGCTCGGCGTCGGTGTCATAGCGGTAGTAGAAGGCGTGGCGGCGTACCAGGTGGTTGTTCTTGGACTCGGGTGGTGGCCTGGTCGTTCTTCGTGTACGGCCGGCCTCGGGCGGGAGTAGATGTCCAGGTCCGCCGCCCACCCGGCCACCCCGTGGCTGGGTGAACTCGCTGCCGCCTGCGAAGTCCATGCCCGTGATAGGGAAGGGGATATCGTCCACAGCCTGGTCCAGGACTGCCCTGATGTGCTTCTCGGCGTTGTTACGCATGGATCGGGTGAAGGCCCCGGCCGGTGAGCATGTCGGTCATGTTCAGGGTCCGGGCGAACTCGCCCTTGAGCACCGGGCCACAGTGGGCAACGGTAACGGGCCTCGAAGAACCCAGGGGACTGCACGGGCCTCGCCCGCCGGCCTTGCGGATCCTGACGGGTGTTGCGCAGCAGCGGGCCGGCCTTCGTGGTGCTCTTGCCGCGCAGTTGGTCCTTGGCCCTGGCCGGTGCGAGATAGCGGTCGATGGCCTGTCGCGCTCATCGACACCCGGCTCACGCCGCACGTCCTGGCTATAGCGGTCAGTGCCTTCCGCGAGCTCGCCCGCGCCCCTCCAGCAGGTCCAGCAGCAGCGGCATTGATACTCATCGGTATTTGCCGCAACTCCCCCGCCGCTGGCCGCCCACACGCGCTGTAAGACCTTCAACGCGTCGTAGGAGTACTTGCGCGCCCTGGTCCTGGGCTCGGGCCTGCCAGCTCCTGGAGGGCGCTTGGCCACCGCCCGCAGGCGCCGCCTGGCGTTATCCCGGCTCCAACCGGTCACCGCGCACATCTCGTCCAGCACCCCTCCCCTTGTCCTTCTTGGACGCCTTGGCATACGCCCCTGCGTACTACCCCTGGTGATCTCCGCCCTGGCCTGCATTGACAACCCACTCCCCATGCCCACCACGATCCGCGACTCTCGCGGGCAGTACCTGGATGAGGCACCGAACCACTTTCGCGGGCACCTAAGATGAGTCTCGTCGGATTCTTGACAGTGCGGTAGGTTGTGTGTCATGATAGACGTCCCCTACTCCCCATCCAATTCCCTGGCTTCCGCAGCCGGGCCCGGCCCTCAACCCGCCACCGATGCGGACTCAGCCGGTTCCCGCATTGAGAACGCCGGCCTGGACGTGATCGCCGAGTCCGAGCGCAAGGGCCGCCCCCGCGACCTGTTCATGCCCTGGTTCGCCGCCAATATCTCGGTGCTCGGACTGTCCTGGGGCGCCTGGGTGCTCGGCTTCGGCCTGTCCTTCGCCCAAGCCGTAGTCGCCGGCGTAGTCGGCGTAGTCGTCTCCTTCCTGCTTTGCGGCTTCATCGCCGTGCTCGGCAAGCGCGGCAGCGCCCCCACCCTGGCCCTGTCACGCGCCGCCTTCGGCTACCACGGCAACCGGCTGTCCGCCGCCATCTCCTGGATCCTCACCGTCGGTTGGGAAACAGTGCTGTGCGTGTCCGCGTCCCTCGCCTCCGCCACGGTGCTGCAGGCCCTGGGCTGGCACAACGAGCTCGGCGCCCAGATCGTCGGCTTCCTGCTGACCGTGGGACTCGCGGCCAGCGCCGGCATCCTCGGCTTCGACACCATCATGCGGGTGCAGACATGGATCACCTGGGCCACGGGCATACTCACCATGGTCTACCTGCTACTGGTCTCCCCGCAGATCGACTTCTCCGCGCTGGCGGCGCTACCCGCCGGCTCGGCGGCCGCCTTCATCGGTGCCCTGGTCATGGTCGCCACCGGATTCGGCCTGGGCTGGGTCAACGCCGCCGCGGACTACTCCCGCTACCTGCCGCGCAGCGCCTCCACCGGCGGCGTGATCGCGTGGACCACCATCGGCTCCTCCCTGCCAGTCGTCGTCCTCGTCGTCGCCGGCATCATGCTGGTCGGCTCCGACCCCGAGCTCGGCACCGCCATTGACGCCGACCCCATCGGCGCCCTCACCACCATCCTGCCCACCTGGTTCCTGGTCCCCTTCGCCGTCGTGGCGATCCTGGGGCTCGCCGGCGGAATCATCATGGACCTGTACTCCTCGGGGCTGTCCCTCCTGGCCACCGGCGTGCCCGTGAAGCGGCACCAGGCGACCGCCATCGATGCGACCATCATGACGGTGGGCACCATCGCCGTGATCTTCGGGGCGGAGGACTTCCTCGGGCCCTTCCAGGGATTCCTGACCACCCTGGGCGTGGTGATCGCCGCCTGGGCGGGTGTCATGCTTGCCGAGGTGCGCCTGCGCCGCCGCGACTACGACGAGGCCGCCCTGTTCACCCCCGACGGCGTCTACGGCTCGGTCAACCTGGAGGCTATCGCGCTGGTCGTCCTCGGCTCCGGGGTCGGCTGGGGCCTGGTGGTCAACTCCGCCGCCTCCTGGCTGAGCTGGCAGGGCTACCTGCTTGGGCCCCTGGGTGGCCGCGACGGCGCCTGGGCCGGTGCGAACCTGGGCGTTCTTGTGGCACTGCTGATCGGCCTGCTCGGGCACCTGCTCCTCGGCAGGCGCCGCGTGCAAGCCCAGGAGCAGGCGGGGGAGCAGGCATGAGTACCGTCGGCCCCCTCCCGCAGTCCCCCCTAGGGCCCGACGGCGTTCCCGCCGAGTTGCTTGCCGCCCTCACCGAGTCCGGGGGCGGCATCGGCCCGGGCCCCGCCCTGGAGGCCGCCCACCAGATCGCCCGGCGTACCGGATCCGCCCACCACGACGTGCTGGTCGTACTCGGCTCGGGCGCCGACGGCGCCCTGGACGGCTGGGGTGCGCCGGCGGCATCACTGCCGCTTTCCGATCTGCCCGGGATCACCGCCCCCGTCGCACCCGGGCATGTCGATCGGCTCGACTCCTATGAGCTGCCACTTCCACTGACTCCGGTCTATGCGGACGGACCCGCCCCGGCGCCCGCGACCTCGTCCGGGAGCAGACGCGTCCTAGTGGCCCACGGACGCACCCACCTGTATGAGGGACGTGGGCCCGGTGCCGTCGTCGCCCTGGCGCGGGCTGCGGCCGCCACGGGCGTGCGCGCCGCCGTCCTGATCAACGCCAACGGCTGCCTGCGGGACTGGGAGATCGGAGACGTCATGACGATCACCGATCACCTCAACCTGTCCGGCGCCTCGCCCTTCGACGGCACCGTGTTCGTCGACCAGCGTGAGCTGTGGGATCCGCAGCTGACTGCCACCGTGCGCGCACACACCCAGCGCGCCGGCGTGTACGCCATGGTGCGTGGACCGGAGTACCAGACCCAGGCCGAATCCCGCATGCTGGCAGCCCTCGGAGCCGATTGCGTGGGCATGTCCACCATTCTGGAGGCCATCGCCCTGCGTCAGCTGGGCGTGCGCGTGGTGGGGATGAGCGTCGTATCCGACCTGTCATTCGCTGCGGCACCGACCGACCCGGATGAGGTGGTACGCCTGGTGGCCGCCGCTCATCAAACGCTTGCCGCCGGTGCCGCGGAGGTCTTGAGGGCGCTGTGAGCAGTCGGGCGGGCGCCCTGCCCCGGCACCGCAGGTCCTGACATAGGACGCCCGTCCCCGCCCGCGCGCGTCAGCATCCGGCTAGCCTTGGACCATGGCACCTGAGAACTCCGCCGCGACGACGCGCACCGAATCAGACTCCATGGGCACCGTAGAGGTCGCCTCCGACCGCTACTGGGGGGCCCAGACCGAACGCTCCCTGCACAACTTCGACATCGGCCGCGAGACCTTCGTGCTCACCCGCCCCCTCATCCGGGCCCTGGGCGTGCTCAAGAAGTCCGCCGCCCTGGCCAACGCCGAGCTGGGCGAGCTGCCCCGGGAGATCGCCGATCTGATCGCCCAGGCCGGAGACGAGGTCATCTCCGGTGAGCTCGACTCCCACTTCCCGCTCGTAGTGTTCCAGACCGGCTCGGGAACCCAGTCCAACATGAACGCCAACGAGGTCATCTCCAACCGCGCCATTGAGCTGGTCGGCGGCCAGATGGGCTCCAAGACCCCGGTCCACCCCAATGACCACGTCAACCGGGGCCAGTCCTCCAATGACACCTTCCCCACCGCCATGCACATTGCCGTCGTCTCCGAGCTGGCGGCCATGTACCCGCGCGTGCAGCAGCTGCGAGACACCCTGGACGCCAAGGCCAAGGAGTTCGACGACGTCGTCATGGTCGGCCGCACCCACCTGCAGGACGCCACCCCCATCCGCCTGGGCCAGGTCATCTCCGGCTGGGTCGCCCAGATCGACTTCGCGCTGGACGGTATCCGCTACGCCGACTCCCGCGCCCGTGAACTCGCCATCGGCGGTACCGCCGTCGGCACCGGCCTGAACGCCCACCCGAAGTTCGGGGAACTGACCGCCAAGAAGATCAGCGAGGAGACCGGCATCGAGTTCAAGCAGGCCGACAACCTCTTCGCCGCGCTCGGCGCCCACGACGCGCTCGTACTGGTCTCCGGCGCGCTGCGGGTGCTGGCCGACGCCCTGATGAAGATCGCCAACGACGTGCGCTGGTACGCCTCCGGCCCTCGCAACGGCATCGGCGAACTGATCATCCCCGAGAACGAGCCCGGCTCCTCCATCATGCCCGGCAAGGTCAACCCCACCCAGTGCGAGGCCATGACCATGGTCGCCACCAAGGTCTTCGGCAACGACGCTACCGTCGGCTTCGCCGGCAGCCAGGGCAACTTCCAGCTCAACGTGTTCAAGCCCGTCATGGCCTGGTGCGTGCTGGAGTCCATCCAACTGCTGGGTGACACCTGCGTGTCCTTCGATGAGAACTGCGCCTACGGCATCGAGCCCAACCGCGAGAAGATCCAGGCCAACCTGGAATCCAACCTTATGCAGGTCACCGCGCTCAACCGCCACATCGGCTACGACAAGGCCTCCAAGATCGCCAAGAACGCCCACAAGAAGGGGCTGTCCCTGCGCGAGTCCGCCCTCGAGCTGGGCTTCGTCACCGAGGCCGAGTTCGACGCTTGGGTGGTCCCGGCCGACATGACCCACCCGTCCGCCGCGGACGAGTGAGCTAGGCGGCCAGTCCTTCCTGAACGCATTTTGCATCACGGGCATCGTCCCCCGGCGGAACCTGACGTGCCGCCGGGGGACGATGTCGCATTCCCGTGGCCTGGGCGGGCGGCATGGGCCCGCTTCGGGAGGACGCAGCATGAGCGGTGTATTGGCTCCGCGGCGGCTAACCATGGCAGGCTTCGGCCATGACGCGCGCGAGTATCGTGGGCCTGGTTGTGGAGGCGCTGCTGATAGCGCTCGGCCTGGTGGCCATCGTCGGGGGCGACACCGAGCCGGCGGCGTACTGTTCGGCAGCCTGGGTGCTCTTGGCCCTGATCTACGTTGCCACCCTGCTGTGGGCTGCCTGGCGCCGTCGGGTGCTGCCAGACGACCGTGAGATTCGGGAGCCCGCACTCAGGCTGCATCGTCGGCTGGTTGCGCTTCTGGGCTCCGCGCCGGTCGTTGCGGCGCTTATGGGCCTGATCAATGCGCTGGCGGGAGCGAACATCCCCCAGGAGCTGGTCGACCAGCTGTCCGGCGTGTACGGCGCCGCGCAGACGGCATCCCTGATCAGAGTGATTCAGGCAGTCGCCATCGTGATGACAATCCTGATGGCGGTGCTCGGCTGGGCTCTGCTGCACCTGGGGTACGCACGCCATTACGAGCGCCTGGACCATCTGTACGGGCCGTCCCTCAGGTTCCCCGGCACGACGGACCCGGACCTGACCGACTACGTGTACTTCTCCCTGACCGTGGGCACCACCTTCGCCACCTCTGATGTCATGGTGGTTTCTCGGCGCCTGCGCTGGACGGTGCTCGTGCACTCCGTCCTCGCCTTCTTCTACAACGCGATCGTCTTGGCAATCGCATTCCGATTGATTACCAGCTGACCCCGGACCGTCGCCGGGCGGGACAGTCCAGGGGCAGGCCGGTGTGCGCCGCACTCAGGCCCAGGGCATCCCGACCAGCTTGCCGGTGTACGCCCCGGACGCCATGTCCCGCTGCGCCTGAACCACGTCCTCCAACGGGTAGGTGTGCACCGGCAGGAAGTCCAGGGCGCCCGTCTCAATCCGGTCCAGCACCCGCTGCAGCTCCGACTCCGGCAGGTCGGAGGCCTGGCCGGAGTAGGTGGTCAGCCGCACCCCGTTCGGGATCCAGTCCAGCGGGTAGAAGTCCTTGATGGTCCACGAGTCCGACAGCATCCCGGTGAAGCACACGGTGCCGTGCACGGCGGTCGCCAGCAGCGAGTCGCGCAGCGTCGGCACACCCACCAGCTCCAGCACCGCGTCCACCCCCGCGGGCGCGTACCGGCGCACCTGCTCGGCCACGGCGCCGTCGTCGCGCAGTGCCGTCACGCCCCGGGAGGCGAGCAGCTCCAGTCCGGCCTCCCGGCGGGAAGTGGCGTAGACCGTGCAGCCCATGTCAAGCGCCAGCGCCGCTGTGGCCAGACCCAGCGCCGACGTGCCGCCGCGCACCAGCAGGCTCTGGCCGGGCTGCAGACTCAGCCCGGTGGTCAGGGAGCCGTAGGCGGTCTGCAGCGTCTCGGGCACCGAGCCGATCACCTCCCACGGCAGGCCGGAGTGAAAGGTGATGACCTGCTCGCGCGGCACCACCACGTACTGGGCGTAACCACCGTCGAAGGCGCGCCCCATGCCGCCCATCATGGTGACCGCCTGAGTTCCGGGAGCCAGCCGTCCCTCGGGATCCAGGTCCACGACGCCGGATGCCTCGATCCCCAGCACGCGCGGATAGCTCATGCCGCCGGCCTGCCCGGTCACCGAGTGGTACTCGCTGCGGTTCAGGCCGAAGGCCATGACCTTCAGTCGGACCCAGCCGGGGCGCGGCTGCGGGACGGGCACGTCCATCACGTGCAGATTCTCAATACCGGGGGCGGCCAGCACGGCGGCGCGCATGCTTGCGGGCGTAGTGGGGAGGGTACTCATCAGGTGGGACTCCTATGCGTTTGGGGAATCGAGAGCGGATGGAGCAGTGGATGGCGTGGGCACGTCGGCCTGCCCAGAGGCGGCGGAGGCCGCAGCAACGCCGAGCGTCCGCCGCAGCCAGTCGACCTCCGCGCGGCGCGACGCCGCCGCGATCCGGGTCATGCCGCGCCGGTACGGGTCGGTCTCGGCGGCCGCGCGGCGGGGGTCGCCGTCGTCGTAGAAGAAGGCCGGCGCCGGTGCGGCCAGAACCTCCAGGCGACGGCGCAGCACGGCCTCACGCTCCGCGCTGTCGGGCAGGCGGGACAGGAAGGCGAGGACTACCAGGAACCGTGGCATGGATGACAGGTCCGCCTCGCTCGGGTGCCGCAGCAACTCATGCAGGCGCTCACGACCCGCAGCGGTGATTTCAATCCGCTTGCGAGGACGGCCGCGGGCCCCGGGCTCGTTGGTGCGGATGAGCAGGCCCGCCTTCTCCAGCCGCGCCAGGGCGGGGTAGAGGGCCCCCTCTGACAGGCGTCCCCCCGGCCCGTCCAGCTCAATAATCCGCCGCCGCAGCTCGTAGCCGTGTAGCGGGTGCTCATCAAGGAACCCTAGGATCTTGAGCTCAAGCACGGCCAATACACTACATCGAATCGACATATCCGCAAAGCGTTGTTACGGTAGGGCGACGTCGCCGCTCGGCGGAGGAGAGGAGACAGTCGTATGGGACTGGGAACCGGGACTCGGATCACCGGTGCGTCCGCGCCTGCCACCGCAGGTTCCAGGCCGGCCATGACAGGGGCCAGCACCATCGAGTTCTCCGATGTCACCAAGCGTTACCCGGCACCCGCGGGCAGTGAGCCCGCTGGCCGACGGGCCGCCGTCGACTCCTTCTCCGCCGTCCTGCCCGCCGGCTCCATAACCGTCCTGCTCGGCTCCTCGGGCTGTGGTAAGACCACGCTGCTGCGCATGGTCAATCGCATGGTAGAGCCGACCGAAGGCCGGATTCTGCTCGACGGTGAGGACGTCCAGGACGGCAGCCCGGTGGCCCTGCGCCGGTCCATCGGCTACGTCATGCAGAACGCGGGGCTGCTGCCACACAGGCGGGTGCTGGACAACATCACCCTGGTGCCGCGCCTGAACGGCACCGGCAAGTCCTCGGCCCGGGCGCGCGCCCTGGAGCTTATGGGCATGCTGGGGCTGGCGGAGGACCTGGCTGACCGCTACCCGGGCCAGCTCTCGGGTGGGCAGGCCCAGCGCGTCGGCGTGGCCCGCGCGCTCGCAGCCGACCCCGGCGTGCTTCTGATGGATGAGCCCTTCGGTGCGGTGGACCCCCTCGTGCGCCGCGACCTGCAGCGGGAGTTACTGCGCATTCAGGGTGAGCTCGCCAAGACCATCATCTTCGTCACCCACGACGTTGACGAGGCCCTGATGCTCGGCGACGAGATCATCCTCCTGCGCGAGGGCGCTCAGATCGCGCAGCGCGGCACCGGTGCGCAGCTGCTCTGCGATCCGGCCGACGACTTCGTCGCCCGCTTCCTCGGTCTCGACGACGCCGAGCGCGCCCTGCGCCTGGCCGACGTCGCCGGCAGCCGGGTGGTCCTGGACCGGGCCGGCCGGGCGATAGGGCGGATCGACGCGGACGCGGGAGCGCGCCCGTGACCTGGTTCCTGAACAATCTCCCGGCGATCGGCTCCTACCTGATCGCACACGTGAGTCAGGCGGTGCCCGCGATCGTGGCGACCCTGGTGCTCGCCATTCCGATCGCCCGCCTGACCCAGCGGCTCGGGCCGCTGCGCGGCATCCTCGTCTCGGGCGCCTCCCTGCTGTACGCCATCCCCTCCCTGGCACTGTTCGTGATCCTGCCGGTCGTGCTCGGCACCGGCATCCGCGACACTGTCAACGTTATCGTCGCACTGACCCTCTACGGCCTGGCCCTGCTGGTACCCACCACCGTGGACGCGCTTGACGCCGTCGACCAGCGCGTGCTCGACGCCGCCACCGCCATGGGCGTGGGGGCGCTGCGCCGCTTCGCCACCGTGGAGCTGCCCCTGGCGGGCCCGGCAATCCTTGCCGGCCTGCGCGTCGTCACCGTCTCCACGGTCTCGCTGACCACGGTCGGGGCGGTGCTGGGCGTGCGCAGCCTGGGCTGGCTGTTCACCGACGGCTTTCAGCGCGGCATCACCGTGGAGATCCTCACCGGGATCGCCGCCACCGCCCTGCTCGCGGTCGCACTCGACGCCCTGGTGGTGCTGGGCGGGTGGGTGCTGCTGCCGTGGACGCGCCGCGCCCGCACGCGTGAGGGGGCTCCGGCGTGAACTACCTCGGTGAGGCGATCGCCTACATTTTCGCCGCCGCCAACTGGTCCGGTTCGCTCGGCATCGGGCGGCTGCTGGCGCAGCACATCGGCTACTCGGTGCTCGGGGTGGCCGTCGCCGCCGCCATCGGGGTGCCGTTGGGCTGGTGGATCGGACACACCGGGCGGGGGCGGGGCGCGGCCATCGCACTGGCCGGCGCCGTGCGGGCCCTGCCCACCCTCGGCCTGATCACCCTGTTCGGGCTCGCCCTCGGCGTGGGACTGACAGCGCCCATGCTCGCCTTCATCGTCCTGGCGCTGCCCAGCGTGCTGGCCGGTGCCTACACCGGCATTGAGTCCGCGGATCCCGTCGCCGTCGACGGCGCCCGCGCCAGCGGCATGACCGAGGTCCAGATACTCAGCCGTGTGGAGATCCCGCTGGGCGCTCCGCTGCTTGTGGGCGGCCTACGCTCGGCCACCCTGCAGGTGATCGCGACGGCGACGCTCGCTGCCTACACCGGCGCCGGCGGGCTTGGGCGGCTGATGTTCCTCGGCCTCAAGACCCAGGACTACGGCATGATGCTCGCCGCCTCGCTCATGGTCATCGCCCTGGCTCTGCTATCCGAACTCCTCTTCATTCTCCTCCAGCGCGCCGTCACCCCGGTCGGTGCACGCAACCGAAAGGAATCCCCATGAGTCCCAATGCTGATAAGCGCACGGTGCTCACGCGTCGCAGCGCCTTGGCCGGCGGTGGCCTGCTGGCCGTGGTCGCCACGCTAGCCGCCTGCTCCAACTCCGACCCGCTGTCCTCCAACACGGTCGCGGGCGGCTCCGGGACCATCGTGGTGGGCAGCCAGCAGTACTACTCCAATGAGATCATTGCCGAGCTGTATGCCCAGGCGCTCGAGCAGGCCGGCTTCACCGTCGACCGCCAGTATCAGATCGGGCAGCGCGAGGTTTACATCCCCGAGCTTGAGTCGGGGGCGATCAGCGTGCTGCCAGAGTATGGCGGCAATCTGCTGCAGTACTACGACTCCGAGACCGACACCACGGACTCTGACTCCGTCCACGCCGCCCTGTCGGACGTGCTCCCGGACTCGTTGATGGTGCTCGACTATGCCGAGGCCACCGACCAGGACTCCTACACGGTGACCAGCGACCTCGCCGAGGAGTACGGTCTGGTCTCCATCGGCGACCTGGCCAAGCTCGACGGCACCGTCATGGTGGCGGCGAACTCCGAGTTCAAGACTCGTCCCTATGGCCCGACGGGAATCAAGGCCGTCTACGGGGTGGATGCGGACGTCTACCCCGTGGAGGACTCCGGCGGGTCGCTTACCGTAGGCGCGCTCACGGATGGAACGGTGCAGGCGGCCGACATCTACACCTCCTCGCCCGCCATCGACGCCAACGACCTGGTGGTCCTGGAGGACCCGGAGGCACTGATCCTGCCGCAGAACGTGACCCCGCTGGTCGCCGCCGACCTCGATGAGGGCGCCGTCACCGCGATCAACGCCGTCTCCGCGCTGCTGACCACCGAGGCGCTGCGCGCGCTCAACGCCCGCTCGGTGGACGAGCAGCTCGACTCAGCCACGATCGCCACCGACTGGCTCACCGAGCAGGGCATCCTGTAGGCCTGCTCGCCGCGAAATTGGCTTGAGCCACCAGGCCCGTACGGTAACGAGCCGAGTTGGTCACTTAGCGCTCCTGTTGACGGGCCCGGTGGAAGCGCGCTCGATCAGCCGGGGGATCAACACCTGCTCGGTGGGCAGGTAGCGCTCTGCGGCCCTCCCGGCCGCCCGGTCCAGGGCCAGTTGTGACATGAGCGCGGGATTCTGGTCGATGGTGGTCAGCGGCACCAGGCCGGAGTCGAAGCGCCTGGCATTGTCGAAGCCGATCACACTGACCCGGTCCGGGACTCCCACCCCCGCGGAGAGCAGCCCCTGGATGACCCCGGAGGCCACCCGATCATTGAAGGCCGACACCGCTGTAGGCGGATCACTGGAGGCGAGCATTTGCGCGGCTGCGCGTATGCCGTGCTCCTGCTCCAGCCCGCCAGCGATGATCTCCGCCTCGGCGGAAAGCCCATGGGCAGCCATCGCCGCGAGGTATCCGGCACGGCGCTCCGGGCTCGACGGAGCGCTTGCGCCGTCAACATGCACAATGCGGCGGTGCCCGAGCTGCACTAGGTGATCGACGGCCGCGGCAACCCCACCCCGGTCATCAACCCTGACCACGTCCACACCTGGGCACGCAAGCGGGCGGGCAACCGCGACGACGGGCACCTCCGCAGCAAGCATGCGCAACTGCGCAGCACCCAGTGACGGGCCGACCATGACCAGCGCCTCGCAGCGGTCCCGCAGCAGCGTCTCGGCTGCCCGGCGGTCGTTCACGGACCCCACTACGGCGGAGAGCACGAGCTCGTACCGGCCTGCCTCGGCCGCTGCGTACAGCCCGTCAATGATCTCGGCGTGGAAGGGCTGGTGGACGTCGAAGGTCACGCCGATTTGACTCGAGCGGCCCGACCTCAGGGAGCTTGCGCGCCTGTCAGGCCGGTATCCGAGCCGTGAGGCGACCGCCTTGACCCGGCGCCGCGTCTCCTGCGAGGCGCCGGCTGCATCGCGCATCACGATGGACACCAGTGACACCGAGCAGTTGGCCTCGCGCGCCACGTCAGCGAGTGTTACCTGCTTGCGCGACCGCTGCGCCATGGTGGCTCACCCCCGTGATTGTCCGTATCAAGCCTACGCCGAAGCATACGTGACAACAACTGTAATTTCTATAATTATAGCGGCCGGACTCGAGACCTTACGGTTTGGATTCGTTGAAATATCAGTGATTGTCGGGTGTGGTGTTACAGGCTGCGGCGCCTGCCTGGTGGCTCGTCACTAGAACGTGCTAGCGTATTTGTCATCACAAAGACCGCAGAGTCGTGGTCCTTGTGAAGCAATGCCGCGCAGCCCGGAGCGCTTGCGGCACACGACGAAGGAGTCCACCCATGACCAACAGTCCTACCCCTCCGGTTCGCATCGCCCTCATCGGTGCCGGCCGGATTGGAACGCACCACGCCACCGCAATCGCCCACGACCTGCACACCGCGGAGCTGGTGGCCGTTGTGGATCCCCGGGTCGAGGCCGCTCGCAACCTGGCCGAGCCGCTGGGAGCCCGCGCCGAGGCCGAGGCCACCGTAGTGCTGGCCGACCCTGATATCGACGCCGTGGTTGTCACCACGCCCGCCGCCCTGCACCACGACCTGATCGTCGAGGCCGCCGGGGCCGGCAAGCACGTGTTCACCGAGAAGCCCATCACCACCGAGCTGGATGAGGCCGCCGAGTGCGTTGAAGCGGCCAAACGTGCTGGTGTGGTGCTCCAGGTGGGATTCAACCGCCGCTTCGCACCCGGATTCATTGCGGCGCGTCGCGCCGTGGATGACGGCCGCGTCGGTACCCCGCAGCTACTGCGCTCGCTCACCCGCGACCCCGGCCCATACGGGGGCGATCCCGCTCGCACGCCCCTGTGGACGATCTTCCTGGAGACGCTCATTCATGACTTCGACACGCTGCGCTGGCTCAACCCCGGCGCCGAGGTAGACCAGGTGACCGCGCACGCGGATGCGCTCATCCGGCCGGACGCGCGCAGCAACGGCTTCCTGGACACCTCCGTGGTCAACCTGCACTTTGACAACGGTGCCTTCGCAACCGCCGAGGCCAGCTTCTCCGCCAGCTACGGCTATGACGTGCGCGGCGAGGTGTTCGGCGACGGCGGCATGGCCACGGCCGGCAGCGGGCGCACCACCGACATGGAGTTCTACGGTCCCGCCGGAGTCTCCTACGACACCTCCCGCGCGGACACCGACCTGCTGCACTCGGCCTATGTGGGGGAGTTCACGGCCTTCGTGGAGGCGATCCGCGGCGGCAGCCCCGCCATTCCCACCGGTGAGGACGGCGTCAAGGCCCTGGAGATCGCCCGCGCGGCCATCCTTTCCGTGCAGCAGTCCCGCACCGTTCGCATTGAGGAGGTAACCCGATGAGCCCCGTGACCGTAGCCAATGACAATGCCTTCACCCTCGCGGCCTGCGCGGAGATAATCTTCACCGACCGGCCTTTCCTCGAGCGGGTCGACGCGATCGCCGCCCGGGGCCTGAAGGTGGAGATGTGGGACTGGACCAACAAGGATCTTGACGCGCTGGCGGCACGGCGGGCCGACGGCGTCGAGATCGTCTCCATGACCGGATACGTAGAGGGCGACCTGACCACGGACGACGGCATTTCCCGGCTGCTCACCACTGCTGAGCGGTCCCTCGCCGCCGCCGAGAAGATCGACTGCCCCCGGCTGAACGTGCACGGTACGGGCCTGGGGGAGGGCGGCATCCCAGTGGTCGCCAACGAGCACCCCACTCCCGGCGACTGGCTGCGCGCGGCCGACACCCTGCGCCGTCTGGCCGCGCTGGGGGAGCGGGAGGGAAGGATCTTCACCCTGGAGAACCTGAACCTCCCAGTGGATCACCCCGGTTGCCCCTTCGCCCTGGCCAAGGACACGCGCGCGCTGGTGGCGGCTGTCGACTCCCCGCACCTGCGGATGAACCTCGACCTCTATCACGCGCAGATCGGCGAGGGGAATCTGATCGAGCTATGCCGGGAATCCCAGCCCTGGATCGGCGAGATCCAGGTGGCGGATGTGCCCGGGCGCGCCCAGCCCGGCACCGGTGAGATCAACTACCGTGCTGTCGCCCTGGCCCTGGCGGAAATGGGATACCGCGGCACGGTGGCGATGGAGGCATTCGCCTCCGGCGCCAGTGACGACGCGCTGGATGACTTCATCCGCACCTTCACAGTCGAGGAGACTCGCTGATGACCACCGCCAGCGTCTCCGCTGAAAAGCGCAACATCGACCGGCGGCTGTTCACCATCCGCTCGATCGCCACGCTCGGCGGGCTCCTCTTCGGCTACGACACGGGCGTGATCTCCGGCGCGCTGCCGTTCCTGAAGCTGTCCCCCGCCGAGGGCGGGATGTCACTGACCGCCTTCAACGAGTCGATCGTCACCAGCTCGCTGACCGTGGGAGCGGCATTCGGGGCGCTAATCGGCGGACGCCTGTCCGACCGCTACGGGCGCAAGCGCAACATCATGACAGTGGCGATCATCTTCCTGGTCGGTGCTGTCGGCTGCGCGCTGGCGCCGTCTTATCCCGCCCTCGTGGCATTCCGGTTCATCCTGGGCCTGGCCGTTGGCGGCGCCTCCGCCACCGTCCCCGTCTACCTGTCCGAGATCTCACCCGTCGAGATCCGCGGCACGATGGTCTCTCGCAACGAGTTGATGATCGTCACCGGACAGCTGCTGGCGTACACCTTCAACGCGATCATCGCCACGGCCTGGCCCGGGGCTCACGCCTGGCGGTGGATGCTCGTGCTCGCCTCACTGCCTGCGATCGGGCTATGGATCGGTATCCACCTGCTGCCCGAATCGCCGCGCTGGCTGGCCCGTAAAGGACGTGTCGCCGAGATGTGGGACGTGCTCAACCATGTCCGGATGGCCGACCAGGTTCAGGGCGAGGGCGAGGACATCGTGCGCCGCGTGGAGGAGGAGGCCCGTATGGGCAAGGGCTCCTGGGCGGATCTGCGCACTCCCTGGATTCGCAAGATCACCCTGATCGGTATCGGCCTGGCATTCCTGTCACAGCTCACCGGCGTCAACGGCATCATGTACTACGCCCCCACCATCCTGATCTCCACCGGTCTGGGGGCGCAGGCATCGATCGTGGCGACCATCGCCAACGGCGTGGTGTCGGTGATCTCGGTGTACATCGGCATCGCCTTCTTCCTCAAGCGGCTACCGCGCCGCCGGATGATCCTGACCGGTCAGTCCGGGTGCGTGGCCTCCTTGATCGCTCTGGGCCTGGTGTTCCTGCTGCCAGAGTCGACCGCCCGCAGCTACCTGGTGCTGCTGTTCATGCTGTCCTTCCTGTTCTTCATGCAGTGCTTCATCGGGGTGACCTTCTGGCTGATGCTCTCGGAGATCTTCCCGATGCGGGTGCGCGGCCTGGCCAACGGCGTGGCGGTGTTCTGCAACTGGATGGGCAACGTGATTGTCGCCTTCGCCTTCCCCAACCTCATTGAGGCCATCCAGGGCAATGTGTTCTTCGTGTTCGCCTTGGTGAACCTGGGCAGCCTGGCCTTCTACGCCAAGTTCCTGCCGGAGACCAAGGGGCACTCCCTGGAGGCGCTGGAGCGGATCTTCCAGGAGCGCTACTCCTGAGGGAGCCCTAGCGAGCGCACGGCAGAAAGTACGTCGGCGTCATGATCCGTGGGGCGCGCACCGTCTACCGGTGCGCGCCC
>NZ_PIZD01000068.1:8558-18268 GCF_010365615.1 Actinomyces sp. 565 | reverse complement strand
AACCCATGAGACTCAACCGTCCCAGAAGTCATGAGACTCAACCGTCCCAGAAGTGTGGAGACAGCACAGTCACCGAAAGGTACGAACCGTCGGTGTAAAGGTACGAACCGTCATGCGAAGTGCCGAACCGTCGCCCGGGCATGCGCGTGCCGGCGGCGTCGCGGCATTCTCCGGCCGCCTGGCGACCTACTCGGGTCAGCCGCGGTTGGCGAAGCGCTCCAGGAGCATGGCGTCTCCGCCGACCACTAGGACGTCGTCGGGGGATACCAGGGTGGCGGGGGTGGCGTACTCGAAGGGCTCTCCCGGGCTCATCAGGCCGAAGACGGTCACGCCGTAGCGGGAGCGGATCTTGGACTCGCCGATGGTGAAGCCGTGCAGCTCGGCCGGCGGGCGCATCTTGACGATGGTGAAGCCGCCCTTCTCCATCTCGATGTAGTCCAGCATGCGGCCGGATACCAGGTGGGCGGCGCGCTGCCCGGCGTCGAACTCCGGGTAGACCACGTGGTGGGCGCCGATGCGGCGCAGGATACGGCCGTGCGCGCGGGAGACGGCCTTCGCCCAGATCTGCGGGGTCTGCAAGTCCACCAGGTTGCCGGTGATCAGCACGCTGGCCTCCAGGGAGGTGGCCACGCCCACCACGGCTGTGCCGAACTCGGTGGCCCCCAGCTGCTCGAGGGCCTCCATATCGGTGGCGTCCGCCTCCACCAGCGGGATACGTCCGGTCCACTGGCGCACGAGGACGGGGTCCCGCTCGACGGCCAGGACCTCCCGGCCCAGGCGGTCCAGGGTGGCGGCCATGGCCGAGCCGAAGCGGCCGAGCCCGATCACCAGGGTCGAGTCGTTGTAGGCGGAGCGGTCAGGCATGAGTCCTCAATGGCGATAATGGCGATGTGTGGATACTCGGCGGATGATAGCGAGCGGTGCTCGGCTGACGTCACCGGCCGGGCACCGCACCCAACGGTAGTCCCCTCCGCCGAGATCGGTCGTTGTTCCCGCCGAGTTCGGCGCGATCCGGCGCGCGGGGCTCGACTGGCGCAGGTGCGTCCCGTGCCCGCGCCTACGTGGGGCGATCCGGCGCGCTGGGTCGGCCAACCGCCTTTGGACGGTGATTGCTCGGTCCGGGCTCCCGCGCCTCCTAATGCTCCGGGCCAACCCCTGACAGCAGCGGTTCCTCCCAAGCGAGGATGGTGCGCACCGCCAGGCCCAGGTTGCCTACCTGGCAGTGGGAGGCACAGCCCTCGGCCGCGGTGAACACGCGGGTGGTCACCGAGCGAGCACCGGTCAGGGTGCGCACCTGCCGGGGCAGCTGGGCCAGGGGAACGTAGTGGTCCTGCGCCCCGGCGAGCAGCAGCACGTCCCCGCGCACCTGCACGGAAACCTCGCGGGTGTGCAGGCGCCCGGCGAAGCGCAGGAACTGTGCCGGGGAGTCGGTGCCGGTTACCCGCATCCCCTGCTCCAGCCCCCACTGGACGACGGAGTGCCTACCTGCCAACGCGAGCAGGCGATTCACCAATCCGCCCGGCATCCCGACCAGTGCCCGGCCCAAGCGCGACGGCACGGGCGCCGCCTGCCGCATGGCGACGTCGAGGAAGTCGTCCATGACGTCCCAGGCCACCACACGCGCGGCTCGCGGCTCGAAGGCGGCGGCCCGGATCGCCAACTCTCCACCCAGGGACAGGCCAACCAGCGTGACTTCCTGGAGCCCGAAGTGGTCCAGGACCGCCGACACCGGCCGCTCCCACTCCACCGTGAGCGGCACGCCCTGCTCCTCCAGGACCTCGCCCTGACCGGGGCCCTCGAAGGCGATCACGCGATGCCCCCGCTGTGCGATCGCGGCCAGCAGCGGGAACCACTCCTCAATGTAGGAGTCGAACCCGCCGAAGAGCACCCAGGTGCCGCGAGGCTCCTCGCCCGGCGCCAAACCCTGGGCGGGCAGGTCGTAGGCGGGGAGATCGGCGCCGTCGCAGCTTACTCGCACGGGGCTGAGCGCGAACAGGTGCTGCATGGTGCTCACGAAGCGGCGCCGGGTGGGAAGGCGGCGCGGGTCGTCGCCCGCCATGAAGAACTGGGCTGCACGCTCGTAGATGGCGGCATCGAACTGCCGGTCGGCCGCGCGGGCGGCCCGACCGAGGTGCAGGTACGCCTCCACCCAGCCGGCATTTGTGCTTGGTAGCGGTGACAGCGCGCGGATCTCCTCGATCGCGTGGGGACCAATCAGCTCGGCCCAGCGCAGCGCCTGGAAGGCGTGGTCGGTGGCGGCCGGAAGCGCCTGCGCGCCCAGGGGCGGGATGTCAAGGTCGAATGCGTGCAAAGTGTTCAACTGCCCTCCTAGCAACAACGAACGTTTCTGTTTGGCGTGGAAGGCTAGCAGCTGCTCGCGGTTAAATCAAAACACTCGTTTTGATTTGGCTTGGTCTAGGTCAGGAGACGGGGCTGTGCCGGCGCGCATATCCTGGCCCCATGCCCCGCGTCACTCAGTCCTACCGGGACCGCCAGACCGCCCGAATCATGGCGGCGGCGGAGGCCTGCTTCGCCCGCCGCGGCTTCGACGGCGCCTCAATGGACGAGATCATCGCCGAGGCCGGCATGTCCTCCTCCACCGTCTACCGGTACTTTCCCCAGGGGAAGGAGTCCTTGGTCCGGGCTGTGCTCGGACAGGCGATCAACCCCGTGGTGGACTGGATGGCGGGGCTGCCCGCCGCGGGGGAGCTCCCCCCATTTGAGTCCGCTTTCGTCGACGCCGTCGAGATGGCCTGGAGGTACAAGCGGGAGGCCGCCGACGGTAGTCCCGGCGCTACGGGACAGGGCTGCGGCGGCGAGGCGGCTCAGGCGGGGGCTCGCGCAGTAGCGCGCGTCGAGCTCCAGGTCGCCATCTGGGCCGAGCTGGCGCGCCAGCCGGATCTGCGCGCCGCCAATGCCGAGCACTATGTCCGGTTGCGTGCCGAGATCGTCGGTGCGCTCCGGCGGTGGCAGGCACGCGGAGACATCGCCCGGAACCTCGATGCGGAGGCGGTGGCTGCGGTCGTGCACAACGCCGCCATGGGCCTGCTGGTACGGAGAGCCGTCGTCGGCGAGCCCGGCTGGCACGACGACGTCACCGCCACCGCGCATGCCCTGGCCGGCATGATGGGTGGCTGACGGGGACCGAGTCAGCCGATCAGGGGCCGCTCTGCGGGCATGCGGATCACCCGGCGGCGCTCGCGCAGTGCGAGCGCGGAGGCCGCCGTCATCGTGCCTACGCGACCGATGAACATCAGCACGATGATGACGTACTTCGCGCTCGGCGGCAGGATCGGGGTAATCCCCGTGGACAGGCCCACGGTGGCGAAGGCGCTGATCGCCTCGAACAGGATGCGGTCCAGGGTTAAGTCGGTCAGCTCCAGCAGCAGCAGGGAGGAGATGCCGACGATGCTGACACCGATGAATGACACTGCCACGCTCAGGCGCACGGTTGAGAGGGTGATGCGCCGCCCGAAGGCCTCGATGTCCTGGTCGCCGCGCGCCTCGGCCAGAATTGCCAGCACCAGCACCGCGAAGGTGGACACCTTGATGCCGCCGGCCGTGGAGGCCGAGCCGCCGCCGACGAACATGAGTGCGTCCTGCAGCAGCCAGGTCGACTCGTGCATGTGCTCCGGCGCAATCGTTGACAGCCCGGAGGAACGGGCGTTGACGCTGTTCACCAGTGCGGTCAGAAGCTTCCCGCCGGTGGACAGCGTCCCATAGGTGTTGGGGTTGTTCCACTCGAAGGCGCCGATGGCCACGGCGGAGAAGGCGCTGAGCGCGGTGTAGGTGGTCAGTGTCAGCTTGCTGTGCAGGGTCAATTGGCGGGGACGACGGCGGTTGCGCGCCACGTCGCGGATCACCGGGAAGCCGATGGCGCCCAGGAAGGTGCCCAGTACGATCGGCAGTCCCATCCACCAGTCGCTGGCATAGGGCGCCAGCCCCTCAGGCATGACTACGAAGCCGGCGTTGTTGAAGATGGACAGCGCCATGAAGAACGCGTACCAGGCGGCGTGCCCGAAGTCGAGCCCCAGCGTGAGGAAGCGGGGAAGCAGCACCGCCATCAGCACCGCCTCGACGCCGAAGGCTGCGTAGGCGACTGCGCGCAGCAGTGAGATGACGTCGCCCAGCCCCGCCATGTTCTCCGAGGCGGTGAGCATGCGCTGCGTCAGTCCCAGGTGGCGGGACACGGCGAAGGACAGCAGCGAGGCCATCGTCATGATGCCCAGGCCGCCGATCGCGGCGCCGGTGATGATGACCAGCTGCCCGAATGTTGACCAGTAGGTGGCGGTGTCCACGGTGGTCAGCCCGGTCACGCATACGGCCGACGTCGCCGTGAACAGGGCGTCCACGAAGGGGGCGCGCTGCCCGCTCGCCGTGGCGATCGGCAGGCTGAGCAGAGCCGCAATCCCCGCGACGATGATGGCGAACACGGTGATGGCCAGGCGTGCGGGGGAGAACCGGGCCACGCGCTCGAAGCGGTTGCGCAGTCCCAGGCGTGCCAGCAGGCCGCGTATGCCGGTGGCGTCCTCTGGGGCCGCCAGCTCGCGTGCCATCGCGCCCGGCCCTTCCGGGTCCAGTGGGTCGGTGGGCTCGGCGGTCCCCATCATGGCTGCGTGGGCCGCTGCGGCGCGGGCAGCGGGTCTGGCGTGGTGCCGGGCGGTTGCCTCCGGCCCGTCCCCGTTTCCGGTCCGCGCCTGGCGCCGGACTGGGGGCGCAGTGGGGTGCGGTTCGAAGTCGGGGCTCATGGCTGAGGACACAGGGTCATTGTGGGCCATCAGGTGCGGCGGCGGGTACTGCCGGGCTGTGCGCCGCGGGGCCGCGTCGCGTCGGGGGCTCGTCAGGGAGTGTCGGGTGTGTGAGATGCGGCGCGCGTGACAAATGGGGGAGGAAAGAGCCTGTGCGACGGTTGAGACACGGGTTATATTGGAGTCGTTCCGTAATCGCATGGGGTCGTGTACGGCCCGGCCCCTCGCGTCCACTACGACCTGACGACAGGACACCACCGCCATGGCATCGGGCACCTCGACTTCACCAAGCGCCGCAGGCGCCCCCAGTTTCCTGACCGTGGCGGAGGTGGCGGCCATGCTGCGCGTGTCGAAGATGACGGTCTACCGCATGGTCCACTCCGGTGACCTGCCCGCCATGCAGGTTGGACGCTCCTTCCGGGTTCCTGAGCGCGCGGTCCAGCAGTACCTTGCGGCCGGCCTGGGTGACTGGGGCCACGAGGACTCTGCGTCGACCGGTTCCTGAGACCCGCTACAATCCCTTCGTCACCCGTGTGGTCGGGTGCGGCCTGTCGGTGCTCCGCTCGACTGTCAAGCCTTTGACCGGCGACTCCTCGAAGTGCTGACCCGCCCGTTGCTCGGCCACCACGCTCGTTCAGTTACGCGCCGGCGCCGCCGGCCGCGCGAGCAGGCCGGCACGAACAAACATCGAAGGAGCCTCAATGGGATCTGTCATCAAGAAGCGCCGCAAGCGTATGGCCAAGAAGAAGCACCGCAAGCTGCTGCGCAAGACGCGCCACCAGCGTCGCAACAAGAAGTGAAGCCAACTGTGCCCGGGGCCTGTTCCCCGGGCACAAACGTTCCCAGCCGCACCGCATACTCGTCTGCCTGGCAGTCCCCGAACTCAAGCTCGCCTACTTCGCGGAGCCTGCCGACGCGGTGATTGCCGCCGCCGAGAAGTACAACCGCACGGTGCTGATTGAGCAGACGAACTCGGACAAGGAGCGTGAACTGCGGGCGCCGCACGACTCCCGTCAGGCGACACCCTGAGCTCAGGCGGTCGCCTATCCTGCTCCTGCAAGCACGACCCGAGCGGAGCCTCCATGTCACTACCCCCCGACGCCGGCCGCTTCGGCCTGAGCGCGCCCGAACCGCTGTCCGGCACCGAGGCGTGCACCACGCCCATGTCCGTGCATTCCGACCCCGCCGACTGGCCGGCGCCCGTCCCGGCGCTGGCCCGCCCGCTGGGAGCGGACGCCGACGCCGCGCCGACCTTGGCCGAGCTGACCACCCTGCGGGTGGGCGGCCCAGTTGGCGGCTACGTCGAGGCGCGCACCGAGGCCGAGCTCATCGACGCCGTCCGCCAGGCCGACGCCGCCGGCACCCCCCTGCTGGTGATCGGCGGCGGGTCCAACATCCTGGGCGCCGACGCGGGCTTCGACGGCATGGTTGTGCGTGACGCTCGCCAGGAGGTGAACCTATCCGCGGATGACCGCTGCGGGGGCGTGGAGTTCACCGCCACCGCCGGCACCACCTGGGACGACCTGGTGCGCGAGGCCATCGCCAACCAGTGGGGCGGCTTCGCGCCCCTGTCCGGGATCCCCGGCACCGTCGGCGCCGCCCCGGTGCAGAACATCGGCGCCTACGGGGCGGAGGTGGCCGAGCTGCTCGCATCCGTGCGCGCCTGGGACCGGGTCGCTGGCCGCCCCGTCCACCTGCCGCTGGCCCGCCTGCACCTGAGTTACCGGGATTCCGCCCTCAAGCGGTCCCTGAGCGACGCCGCCATCGGCGGCGGCCGCACCTGGGGGCCAACGGGCCGCTGGGTGGTGCTGGCGGTGACCTTCGCCGTGCGCAGCGCCTCCCTGTCCGCCCCCATCGCCTACGCCCAGCTGGCAGACACCCTCGGCGTCGAGGTGGGCGAGAGGGTGGATGCCCGCGCCGTGCGCGAGGCCGTGCTGGAACTGCGCCGCTCCAAGGGCATGGTCCTGGATGGGGCCGACCACGACACCTGGTCCGCCGGCTCCTTCTTCACCAACCCGATCCTCACCCCCGCCCAGGCCGACGCCCTGCCCGACGATGCCCCCCGCTTCCCGGTCACCGACCACTCCCGGGCGGTGGCGGGCACCCGGCAGGCGCCCGTCGTCGAGGGGCTGGTGAAGACCTCCGCCGCCTGGCTGATCGACCACGCCGGCTTCGGCAAGGGCTTCGCCCTGCCAACCGCCGGGGCGGAGCCGACCGCCAGCCTGTCCACCAAGCACGTGCTGGCCCTGACCAACCGCGGTCACGCCCGCGCCGCCGACCTGACCGGGCTGCGCGACGCCGTCGTCACCGGCGTGCGCGAGCGCTTCGGGGTCACGCTCGTGCCGGAGCCGGTGCACGTCGGCTTCTAGGTCCGGGCGGGCCCAGGGATCGACCACCCGCACGCGCCGCCCGGCACGCGGATCGGGCAGGCGGCCAGAGGCTTACTCGTCCGCCGCCAGCCAGGCATCCACCTGCGCCAGCCACGCCTGCTTCGAGGCGGGCGAGGCCAAGGAGGCGCGGATGGAGCCGCGCGCAAGCTCCGCCAGTGCGCAGTCATCCAGCCCCAGGTCCCGGGCGATCTGGTACTGGTCCACCAGCCGGGACTGGAACAGCAGGGGATCGTCCGCTCCCAGCGCCACCTGGGCGCCGTGCTCTAGCAGCACCGGCAGCGGCACGTCACCGGGTTCCCGGTACACGCCCAGGCACACATTCGACGCGGGACACACCTCCAGGCTCACGCCCGCTGCGACGATCGCGTCCAGCAGTGCCGGGTCCTCGCTGGTGCGGATCCCGTGTCCCAGCCGGGTCGGGCCGAGCGCGGAGACGACGTCGCGCACGTGCTCGGGCCCCAGCAGCTCCCCGCCGTGCGGGAGCGAGGCCAGGCCGGCGCGGCGGGCGATCGCGAAGGCCGGCCCCCAGGAGGAGGTCACGCCCGCCCGCTCGTCGTTCGACAGCCCGAAGCCGATGACGGTGCCCGGCCCGTCCCCGGCGTAGCGCGTCGCCAACCGTGCCAGCGTGCGGGCGTCCAGGGGGTGCCGGATACGGGACGCGGCCACAATCACCGCCACCTCCACCCCGGACAGGATGGTCGCCTGCCTGGCGGCATCAAGGATGATCTCCAACGCCGGTGTGATACCGCCGACGTACGGGGCGTAGGAGGTCGGGTCCACCTGGATCTCCAGGCGCCGCGACCCCTCGGCGGCGTCGTCGAGCGCCGCCTCCAGCACGATGCGGCGCATGATCTCCTCGGTGACCACCAGGTGGCGGGCCGTGTCGTAGGCCCGCTGGAAGCGGAACCAGCCACGATGGTCCGCAGGCACGTGCAGCGGGTCACCATCGAGGAACGAGGTCGGTAGCCGTGCGCCCGCGCCGGACGCCAGCTCAATGAGCGTCTCCAGACGCATTGAGCCCGTGAAGTGCAGATGCAGGTGCGCCTTGGGCAGGGCGGCTAGGTCGCGCATGGCGGGATTGTGCCACTGCCCGCTGAGGGCTTGCCGCTGACCGACCGGGATCACCCGCGCGGTCGAGCACGGTCAAGCACGCGATCCATGCGCGCATCCTGTCACTCCTGGCGCGCATTAAGGCAGACTGTTCCCATGAGCACCGTCATGGCCGACCATGAGCCCAGGGAGGTCGCTCTGCTCACCGGAGCGCGCGCGGCCTCCGTGCTGGCAGCAGCACTGGCGCCGTCCGGCCAGCAGCTCATGAGCTGGGAGGTCCATTCGGTCCACCACCGACCCGGTGCCGGCGTCTCGGTCGGCTACACCGCCGTAGTTGCCCGCCCCGATGGCAGCCGCGCCACCGAGTACCTGTGCGCCACCACCGCCCGCCTGTCCAATCCGCAGGCGGCCGGGCTGACCCGGGTGGCTCCCACCGGCGGGGACGGGCCGGTCGTCTACGTGTGGCGGCACCCGGCGGATCCGGAACTGCCCGCGCTCGCGGTAGCCTGCACTCCTTCGCTGCTGTCGCAGCGCCTGGGTGTCCCGGTCAAGGCCACCATGGTCGCCTATCGGCCCACCCGGCGTGCGGTGGTGCGAGTTACCTATCCCGACTCCACCACCGCCTACGCCAAGGTACTACGCCCTAGCCAGTCCGCGGCATTCGCCGACCGGCACCGCATGCTGCGTGCCGCGGGCGTGCCCGCGCCGGACGTGCTGCGCGATGACCGGGACGGCCTGGTGCTGCTGTCCACTGGCAGGGGCGTGGCCCTGTCCGGGCTGCTCTCCCGCGGCATGGATGAGGCACAGGCGGTACGGGTGTTCAACGCCCTGACCGGGTTGCTGGACTCCCTGCCCGCGGCCGCGCTGCAGCTGGCCGCGCACCCCGCCTGGTCCGAGCGCGCCCGCCACTACGCGCATGCCGCCGCCACCGTCCTGCCGGAGCATGTGGGCCGCACCCGCGCGATCGCCGAGGGGGTCGAGCAGTTGATGGCGGCCTCCGATCCGGGCCCGGTTGTCCCCGTCCACGGCGACTTCTATGAGGCCAATGTGCTCATGGAGGGGGATGCCGTTGCCAGCCTGCTCGATGTCGACTCCCTCGGGCCCGGGCGCCGCGTTGACGACCTGGCCTGCCTGCTCGGGCACGTCAGCGTCCTGGATCACCTGGCGCCGGCCGCGTACCCGCACCTGCGGCCGGCCCTGGAGACCTGGACCCGCCTGGCGGAGCAGCAGGTGGACCCGGTGGCCCTGCGCGCACGCTGCGCCGGCGTGGTGCTGTCGCTGGTTGCCGGCGCGCGCCGGGAGGACGGCGGCCCGTGGCGCGCCGACGCGGAGGGGCGGCTGGCGCGCGCCGAGTCCTGGCTGGCCCAGGCGCGGGAGATCCAGGCGCGTCGCGGCGCCCACTGAGGACTCACTGGGCGGTCGCTGCGCGCGCCACTATTGGGCGCAGGTCCGCGGAGCATCGGGCGGAGCTTCGCGCGGGGACTGCGCGGGGACTGTACGGAGCCTTGCGCGGGGCCCGGGC
>NZ_PIZD01000068.1:0-8328 GCF_010365615.1 Actinomyces sp. 565 | reverse complement strand
GGACTGCGCGGGGACTGTACGGAGCCTTGCGCGGGGCCCGGGCGCCGCGCAGCCACGTTGTTGACGGTTACGCGCTTGTGGGCGCGCGCAAGCGTGTAACCTACGGCCGCGCCGGTGCCCGCCGGCGGAAAGGCAGTAACCGTGTTCCCCACGCCCCTACCCGCGCTCTTGACCGTACCTGCCCCGGCACCCGGCGCCGTGCCGGTGGCCGAGCCAGCCGCCGCACCCGGCATAGTGGCCGGGCACTTGGTGGCGGCTGCGGGGCCGTGCCAGGCGAGCTTCAGTGAGGTGCTGTCCGCAGCCGACGACTTCCTGTGGGGGCCATGGCTGCTCATTCCGCTGCTGCTGGGCACCGGCATCTGGCTGACCGTGCGGCTGCGCGCCGTCCAGCTGCGCAAGCTCTTCCCGGCGCTGCGCTTCGCCCTGCTGGACCGCAGCGGTGGCGAGGCCGACACCGCCGAGGGGGACATCTCCCACTACCAGGCGCTGACCACGGCACTGGCCGCCACTGTGGGAGTGGGCAACATCATCGGCGTGGCCACTGCGATCCACCTGGGCGGTCCCGGTGCGCTGTTCTGGATGTGGGTAACCGCATTCTTCGGCATGGCCTCGAAGTATTCCGAGGCCTTCCTTGCCGTGCGCTTCCGCACCACCGACGCCAACGGCCAGAAGTCCGGCGGCCCCCAGTACTACCTGCAGCACGCGATCAAGGGGCGTGCGGGAACCGCGCTGTCGGTGTTCTTCGCCATCTCCACGCTGCTCGCCTGCTTCGGCATCGGCTCCATGACGCAGTCCAACTCGGTGGCCGCACAGCTGGAGCACTCCTTTGGGGCGGATCCGGCGCTCGTCGGTATTCTCATGGCCATCGCGATCGGTGGGGTGCTGCTGGGCGGCATCGAGTCCATCGGACGGGTCACCGCTGCCTTCGTGCCAATGATGATCGTGTTCTACGTGGGCGGTTGCTTCTACATCCTCGCAGTCAACATCACGGCGATTCCGGCGGCGCTGGGGATGGTGCTCACCGACGCCTTCACCGGGCACGGAGCCGTGGGAGGCTTCGCCGGCTCCACCATGCTCATGGCCATCAAGTTCGGAATGGCCCGCGGCATCTTCTCCAACGAGTCCGGCATGGGCTCGGCTGCCATCGCCGCCGCCGCGGCCAAGACCAACCACCCGGTCCGCCAGGGCCTGGTGTCCATGACCCAGACCTTCATCGACACCTTCGTGGTGGTCACCTGCACCGGCCTGGTGGTGCTGTCCACCGGCGCCTGGACGGGTGACAACCCGGCCACCATGACCGCGAACGCCTTCACTACCGGGCTGCCCGGGGACTGGGGGCACTACATCGTCTCGGTCTCGCTGGTCTTCCTGGGCTGCTCCACGATCCTGGGCTGGGCCTACTACGGCGAGCGCTGCACCGTGCGCCTGGTGGGCGTCCACGGGGTGCTGCCCTTCCGCCTGTTCTTCACCGTCCTGATCTTCCTGGGCACCGTCACCAGCCTGGACGACGTGTGGACCTTCGCGGATATCGCCAACGGTCTAATGGCCATCCCGAACCTGATCGGCCTGGTGCTGCTGTCCGGCCTGATCGCCCGTGAGACCAGGGCCTACCTGCTCCAGGACCCGTACCTGCGACGCCCCGGGGATGAATTCACCTCCATCCCGCAGGACGCGACCGCCTGAGTGGGGCGGGAACTGTCCATTTCTCGCCACTTTGAGCTGCCGCCGGTTCCGGACCCGCGCAAATACGCCGCAGGCTCAGCGCCAGCAGGGACCGTGGGGACCAAAGTGGCGAGAAATGGACACTTTTCATGCTGGAAGCGGTGGCGGACGCGCAAGGTCCCTGTGCCGCTGGTACTCCGCATGAGCCGTCATCAGTACGGCGGGCACCAGTTCTCACTTCACACCGCCGCCGGACTGCACCTGGGCGGTAACGCGTCCTACCCCGGCGGGGTTCCAGCCCACCGGCGGTTTCACCGACGATGCCCAGGCGGTGGACTCCCGTGTGTCTCCGGGGGAACTGCCGGGCATAGGGGTGGAGGGCAAGGCGGAGTGCTACTCCTTGTCCTACTGCGTTGTCCTACTGCGTTGTCCTACTGCGTTCTACTCTTTGCTGCGCCGTCTGCATGCCTGAGGCAGGAGTCGGTTAGTCAGGGCGCAGTGGTGCCGTCGAAGCCCGAGGCCGACTCGGCTGAGGCAGCCGTCCCAGAAGGCTCGGCCTGAGCGGTGGGTGCGGTGGAGGTGGCCACAGGGGCAGCGGGAGTGGTGGCGGTGGGAGTGGCGCTGTCGGGACACTGGACGGCGATGAGTGCAGAGCTGGACGCGGTCCCGGGTCCCCGACCCGATGGCCTCTTGGGGTGTGACTCCAAGACGGTAATGGTGCAGCCGAGTACTTCGGCCGATGAACCGACATCTATCCGTGTATCTGGAACTGCTTCACCGCCCCGGATGAAGTGCACCCACACGGCATCGGCGTTCGTGGCTCCGAGAACCAGAGACCAGTCATCTCCTCTGCCGGGCTGCTGCTGTACATAACTCGTGGCCTGGCTGCGCAGCGCCTCAACCTCGGGCGCGAGCTCCGGGGTGCCCTGGGGCAGCGGCCACCAGAACACGTAGACCACGGCCGCGACGATGAGCGCCAGCGCGCCGATCGCCGCGGCCAGTAGCCGTTTGTGCCGCACTCAGTCGACCTCGGCCAGCAGCTGCTGCATGCGGGTGACGCCCTCGGTGATGGCATCGTCGCTCATGGCGTAGGACATGCGCAGGAAACCGGAGGGGCCGAAGGCCTCCCCGGGCACCACGGCCACCTCGGCGTACTCCAGCAGCAGCTCCGCCAGCGTGGCGGAGGAGTCGATTACGTGCCCGCGCAGCGAGCGCCCGATGAGCTGCTCCACGCTCGGGTAGGCGTAGAAGGCGCCCTTGGGCGTGGGGACCTGCACGCCGCCGATCTCGGAGAGCATCGACACAATCAGCTGGCGGCGGCGGTCAAAGGCGGCGCGCATGTGCTCCACTGCGGACAGGTCCCCGGCCACGGCGGCGAGGGCCGCCCGCTGGGAGACGTTGGCCACGTTGCTGGACAGGTGCGACTGGAAGTTGGTCGCGGCGCGGATGACATCGGCGGGCCCCATCATCCAGCCCACGCGCCAGCCGGTCATCGCGTAGGTCTTGGCCACGCCGTTGAGCACTACCGTCTGCTCGGCCAGCTCAGGCACGAGCGCCACGATGTGGGCCGGCTGGGCGTCGTCATAGAGCAGGTGCTCGTAGATCTCGTCGGTGACTACCCAGATGCCGTGCTCCAGCGCCCACTGTCCGATATGGGTGAGCTCGGCGGTGGTGTAGACGGCGCCGGTGGGGTTGGACGGCGAGCACAGCAGGAGCACCTTGGTGCGCTCGGTGCGGGCTGCCTCCAGCTGATCGAGCGTGACCTTGTAGTCCTGGTCCGCGCCGGCGAACACCTCCACGGTGGTGCCGCCGGCCAGGCTGATGACCTCGGGGTAGGTGGTCCAGATGGGGGTGGGCAGCAGCACCTCGTCGCCCGGGTCCAGCAGTGCGGCGAAGGCCTGGAACACGGCCTGCTTGCCTCCGTTGGTAACCAGGATGTCCTCGGGGGAGACCAGGTAGCCGGAGTCCCGCAGCGTCTTGGCGGAGATCGCCTCACGCAGCTCGGGCAGCCCCCTGGCTGGGGAGTACTTGTGGTTGACCGGATCCTGGGCCGCGGCTACGGCGGCGGCAACGATATAGTCCGGGGTGGCGAAGTCCGGCTCGCCGGCGCCGAAGCCGATGACGGGGCGGCCGGCGGCGCGCAGGGCCTTCGCCCGGGCGTCGACGGCTAGGGTGGCCGAGGGGGATATGGCGGCCAGACGGGCGGAAACGCGACTCCTAGGTGCAGTACTCACGGGCAGATAGTCTCACGTACACCTCGGGGGGAGCGCAGTGTCATCCCGGTATGCGGCCCGAGGTGGCGAGGTTCTCAAGCCGGCGGGCGGTACGCGGCGCGGCTTAGCCCGCTGACGTGGCGCAGCCCACGGAGCTGGAGTTCGGTATTCCGGGCATGATGTGGCAAGATTGGTGGCCGCTGAAGGGCAGTGGCGCAATTGGTAGCGCACCGGTCTCCAAAACCGGCGGTTGTGGGTTCGAGTCCCGCCTGCCCTGCTGAGAACGGCGGATCTGTCGGGAGATCCCGTCGGCTCCGTCTTCTCGCCCGTCAGGGCGTGACCGGAACGTCGACCCCGAGGATCACGAGAGCATGAGCGATACAACCGTCGCCAAGGGCGCACGGAAGCAGAAGCGCGGGCCCTTCTCCCGCGTGTCCCTGTACTTCCGTCAGGTCATTGACGAGCTCCGCAAGGTGGTCTGGCCCACGCGGAGTGAGCTGTGGACCTACTTCGCGGTGGTGGTCGTCTTCATTCTGGCGATCATGCTGTTCACCGGGGCCCTGGACGCAGTCTTCGATCGACTCGTCCTGTGGGTCTTCGCCTGAGCGCCAGGCCCGCCGCACTCCTGCCATACTCGCCGTACTCGGCGCAGGTCTCACCGCCGCCGCAGTCGCAGCCACATCCAGTCCGAGGAGAAAGAAGCACCGTGTCCGAGGAGAACGTCCCCGAGGAGCCCGCCGCCGTCGCCCCCGACGCCGATCCGCACAACGCCCCGGCCGAGGTCGACCCGGTCGAGGAGTTCCGCAAGCAGATGTCCTCGCTTCCCGGCGAGTGGTACGTGCTGCACACCTACTCCGGCTACGAGCGCCGCGTCGCCGCGGACATCATGGCGCGCGCCGAGAACTTCGAGCTGGAGGACTACGTCTTTGACGCCGTCGCCCCGATGGAGACGGTCATCGAGCTGAAGAACGGCAACAAGAAGAAAGAGGTGTCGCGGGTCCGCATCCCCGGTTACGTATTCGTGCGGATGGACCTGGATGACCCGGAGACCTCCGAGCAGGTGTGGCGCACCATCAAGGACACCCCCGCCGTGACCGGCTTCGTGGGTGACCGCTACGACCCGGTGCCGCTGACGCTTGAGGAGGCCGTCTCACAGCTTGGCCCCACCCCGGAGGAGGTCGCCGCCAAGCGTGCTGCCGCGGCCACCGCGCCCGAGGAGGGTACGGGCACCCAGGTCGTGGCCGATGGCCAGGTCTACGAGGTCGCCTTCTCCGTGGGCGAGTCCGTGATCGTCACCGACGGCCCCTTCGAGTCGCTGCCCGCCACGATTGCGGAGATTCACCCCGACACCCAGAAGCTGCAGGTGCTCATCTCCCTGTTCGGCCGCGACACCCCCGCCGAGCTCGCCTTCAATCAGGTGGCCAAGATCTGACCGCTGCCCCCGCCGGCGGCCCCAGAGGACGAAGGCGGGGAGCGGCCCGCCTGTGAGACCGCCCACCGGGCCTCTCACGGACGCGCACGCGGGTCTAAGATTGGCGCTCGCGTGCCCGGTACGCATCCGCGTACCAACACAACCACGCGCTGCACGGCAGGTGTGCAGCACTCCGGACAAGAAAGACCGAATTACCCATGGCTCCTAAGAAGAAGGTCGCCGGGCTGATCAAGCTCCAGATCCAGGCCGGCCAGGCCAACCCCGCTCCGCCGATCGGCCCCGCGCTCGGTCAGCACGGCGTCAACATCATGGAGTTCTGCAAGGCCTACAACGCTGCGACCGAGTCCCAGCGCGGCAACGTCGTCCCGGTGGAGATCACGGTTTACGAGGACCGCTCCTTCACCTTCGTGACGAAGACTCCGCCGGCCGCAGAGCTCATCAAGAAGGCCGCAGGCGTCTCCAAGGGCTCCGCCTCCCCCCACTCGGACAAGGTCGGCTCGCTCAGCCAGGCGCAGGTGCGTGAGATCGCAGAGACCAAGATGCGTGACCTGAACGCCAATGACGTCGACTCCGCCGCCAAGATCATTGCCGGCACCGCCCGCTCCATGGGCATCACCGTCGAGGCCTGAGACCCCGGCCCGTAACCCAGAACCAATAAGCGTGGAAGGGCCTGCGCGGCCCGTTCACCACGACTGCTAAGGAGAAGCAGATGACCAAGCGCAGCAAGGCCTACCGCGCCGCGGCGGAGAAGATCCAGTCCGGGATCCTCTACACGCCCGCGGAAGCGGTGAAGCTGGCCAAGGAGACGTCCGTGACGAAGTTCGACTCCACCGTGGACGTCGTACTCCGCCTGGGCGTTGACCCCCGCAAGGCCGACCAGATGGTGCGCGGCACCGTGTCCCTGCCGCACGGTACCGGCAAGACGGCCCGGGTGGTCGTATTCGCCCAGGGTGAGCGGGCCGAGCAGGCCATCGCCGCCGGCGCCGACGAGGTTGGCGGCGACGAGCTCATCGCCAAGGTCGCAGGTGGCTACACCGACTTCGACGCCGCCGTCGCCACCCCCGACCTGATGGGCAAGGTGGGGCGCCTGGGCCGCGTGCTCGGCCCCCGCGGCCTCATGCCCAACCCCAAGACCGGCACTGTCACCATGGACGTGGCCAAGGCCGTGACCGACATCAAGGGGGGACGTATCGAGTTCCGCGTCGACCGCGCCGGCAACCTCAACTTTGTCATCGGCAAGTCCTCCTTCTCCGAGGAGCAGCTGGCCGAGAACTTCCAGGCTGCGCTGGAGGAGGTGCAGCGGCTCAAGCCGTCGACCTCCAAGGGGCGGTACATCCTCAAGGCGACCGTGGCGACGACCATGGGCCCCGGCATCCCCTTGGATGTGGCCAAGCTCTGACCCGGCCCTCAGCGGCCTGAGAGGCCCTGAGCGCGCCCGCGCTCACTGCTAGACCGAGGCGGCGGGCCGGCTCCCCAGGCGGGGCCGGCCCGCCGCCTTCGCGTCTCCGGTACGCGGCTGCACCACCCCCGCCGAGTTCGGTAGTTGTTACGTGCCGAGTTCGGTAGATATGGCTCCGGACTGACCGTCATCCGAACGAGACTTTCCGTCTAGGATGTCCCGCAGGCGGCAGGACCGAGGAATCCGCCCAGCCCCACCTCACCCACTCTCGAGGAGACGCCCATGCCCCCGACCGACGATGCCGCCCAACGCCTCGGCAGCGCCTATGTGTTGGATACGCGCATTGGGGCCGGCGCACAGGGAGAGGTCTGGCTCTCCCACCGCACCGACGCGCCCGACACCCCCCTGGCGGTCAAACTGCTGCGCGCCGATCTGCTGGAGGATGCGGGCGTTATCGAGCGCTTCATCCGGGAGCGCGCCACCCTGATGCGCGTGTCCTCCCCCTATGTGGTCGGCGTGCAGGACATGGTCGTGGAGGGCAGCCGCTTCGCCATCGTCATGGACTATGTGGGCGGCGGCAACCTGCGGCGCCTGCTTAATGAACGGGGTGTGCTGCCGCCCGCCGAGGTCGCCCGCGTCGGGGCGATGCTCGCTCACGGCCTGGCCGCCGTACACGACGCCGGCATCGTCCACCGCGACATCAAGCCCGCCAATGTGCTCATCGACGCCGGAGCGGGGGAGGCCGCGGAGAAGTGGACACCCCGGCTGGCCGACTTCGGCGTCGCCCGCATCTGCGACACGGTCGCCTCCTCCCATGCCACCGGTGCCATCGGTACGCCGCTGTACATGGCGCCGGAGATCCTCGATCCCGCCGCGCCCACGCCCGCCGCTGACGTCTACTCCCTGGGCGTGCTGCTGTACGAGGCGGCCTGCGGCGTGACTCCCTTCGTCGGTGCCCCGGCCCAGGTGCTGGCCCAGCACGCCCGCCGCGCCCCCGGACGCCCCGACGGCATCCCCGACGCCCTGTGGGCGGTGCTGGAGCGCATGCTCGCCAAGCAGCCCGCTGCGCGTCCCACCGCAAGACAGGTGGCCGCGCAGCTGGAGGAGGCCGGGGCGGCAGCGGCGGGAGCACCGGCCGCAGCGCGCCTGTCTGTGCCACCGCCGTCGGCGTCCGCGCCCACGCCGTACGTGTGGGCCGACGGCGAGGCGCCGCCTGGCGTCCCCCTGCCCCCGACGGACGGTGCGGTCACTCCCGCTGCCGGGACCGCCCCCACGGCGCCGCTGACGGCGGAGCCTACGGTTGTGGCCGGTAGTGGCGGGGCGGCGTCGGCACCGGAGGCAGATATCCGCACGCGCTTCGCCAGTTATCCGCAGCTGGCGCCGGAGGCACTGTCGCCGACCTCGGCCGACTGGGCTCCGGTGGACGTGCCCGGCGCACCTGCGAGCCGACGCCGGGGGAACCGGGGCGCACGCCGGGGCCGCAGACTGCTGCTGGGGGCCATTGCGGCCGTCGTGGCGATCGCTGTAGCCGGAGGCGGTCTGTACGCCTGGCGCCACCGCGCGGCCGCCCCGGCCGCCACCGCCGTCACCGCGCTGCCCGCCCGCGCGGATGCCGTGGAGCT
>NZ_PIZD01000067.1:7676-27620 GCF_010365615.1 Actinomyces sp. 565 | reverse complement strand
TCGATGCCGGTGCGGGTGAACCAGATGTTCCAGGTGACCTGGTCGTAGTGGATGAAGGCCTTCAGGATCTCGGTCTGCAGCTCGTCCAGGTCCTCGGGGATGGAGGTGACCTGGTAGCGGTCGGTGGACAGCGACTCCGCGGTCACCACGCCGGCCGCCTCAGCGGAAACAGCGGCCGACGCCAACGCCTGGGCTGCCGCGGCCGACTCCGAAGCCTTGACCGAGGCAACCGCCGCCGGATCATAGGTCGGCACCCCCGAGGCGCCGCCAGAGTCCTGCGAGCACGCCACCAAAGGCCCACACGCCAGCAGCAGCGCGGACATAGCCGTCAGCGGACGACACAGACGACCCGAGGATGTACCGGTTAAATACCCCATATGCATGATCTCCTCAACAGTAGGTACGACAGTGGCAAACAGTGCGACTACAAGCCCATGGGCGACTCAAGGCGTCCAATACGGATCCGGCGTAGGCGAAGACGTGGGCGCAAACCCAATATCATCCAGAAGCTGCGCGCCACGCTCGATCGCAATCTGCTCCAGCGAAGGAATATGCATCGCAGCCATAGCATCATCATTGGTTCGAGTGGTGGAGAATACGACGGCAGCAGTACCTTCAAACCACCCGGCGAAGGCATCCCCTCCCTGAATCCAGGACACCACACTCGCATCCCCTACCGCCTGGACACGAGCTCCAGGCCTCGCAGACACAGTATCCATCACCGACACACCTATCTCCTTATACTGGAGAAGAACATCGTCTGCATCCCGAGCTGCCTGAATGTAGAGGCCTCGCTTATGAGCACCATTGATTCCACAGGTCCAATAAGACTCGGTCATTTGCTCGTCGAGACCATATACGTTCGTTGCCTCGTCTATAAGTGGAACAACATCCTTGTCGGTGAGCACCAAACAGTATGGCTCGCTGGGACGCGGAGGAGGCAGCTGCTGGTACCCCCACCAAGCAAGGCGACCCACCAGTGTAAGCACCACAATCGTCAAAGACACCACCAAGGGCGCCCCCGCGCGATTAGCCAAAACCCACAATCGTTCGGAAAAAGTACGCTTCACAGCATCCCCTGTTTCGCTATTCTCTATTTGCGTACTCATGGCCGGTTTCGATACCGTCGCTGAACTGGATCTCCAAATCAGACGAAGGGACGTCGGGGCTCTCCATCCAGTGGTTGAACTGATTCCTGTAGGCGGAGTCGGACAGCAACATGTTCAGATCGATCTGATGATCGTCGTCCATCCAATCGTAGAGGTCGCCGAGATCCTTCTCGTTATAGTCGATATAGGCAGCGTCGGGGAGCCTTCCCGCGTTAGCGATCTGCGCCATGGCCGCCTGGAAGGCCTCCTGCTGGGCTGCCCTGGACAAGTCCTCAGCATTCTCCACCTGTGTCAGGTCGAACTGGCTCACCTGCTCGGTCAAGCCCGGGGTCGCCGCAGTGACCACAACCGACGCGACTTGAGCCCCCGGATGAGGAACCACGGATAAGCCCGCGCCGAAGGCACCCAGCACAGTCGAGGCGGTAAGCTCCTTGGCATGCGCCTCACTGTGACCGTGCTCGGTCAGTGCTTTGACGGCGGACTGCTCGATGAAGCCTAGAAGCGCCCCATCATTCCTGCTGGCGGTCTTGAACGCCTCATCCATCCCCGATCCATCACCCAAGGTAGCGTCGGGGTACTGATCGAGGATGGCCTGATTACGCGCCGTCGAGTAGCGTCCAACCGCGTTGGACAGGATCAACAGCGAGCTCTCTTCCATACCGGCCACGCGGGTCAGCGCACGTATGTCGGACTCGTGATTCCCGGGCAGCACTGCAGGACGCGTCGCATCCCCTACGAAAACCGCCCCCGAGTTGTCTGCATTGCCCCCGATGACATCCGCAATGTCGGCCATAGAGTTTCCCAATATAATGGCGACATTGTTCCGGCCCGTCTGAGTAAATGCCTCTTCGTCGATGCTGCTTAGGTAAGACATCGCCTCACCGGTCGCCCACGCGGCGCGCTCGTCCGTGGTGCTGTCGGAAGGCACCCGTTGCGCGGATGCGCCGGCCATCGCGGTCGTCAGCGCATCAATGCCTTGATCAGGATCCCAGGTTCGGTTAGTGAGCAGTTCCCAGCGCTCCACCGAGGCTTGACTGGGACCCCAGTTACCGGCGTCATCTACCGATCCCCCGTCCTCCGGCGCCAGATAGTCCAGCGCGGCCTCGGTGTTAGTGCCCATTGCGGTCAACACGCCGTGAAGCGGGTCGAGGCTGTCACGGGTGAACACCGGACCATACTCGTCCACCTTGCCACCGGGCATGGGAAAGGCCGGACGTGTCCCGTCATACGGCAACTCCTCCATCCGATCCGCCAAATCGACCAGGAACCCTGAGTCGTAGTACAGGCCCTCTACCGACAGAAGCGCATTCATCGCGGCGGTCCGCCCCTTGTGGCCATCGTCGGTCACTGCCGCCTCCATGGCGGCCGCAAGCCGAGGACCAGTGACTCCTGGTGAGATGCCGCAGCCAGGATGTGCCCCATCGTGTTCACAACAGAATCAGTAGCCGCCTCATCCTCGCTTGTTGGGTGTTCATACTGTGAGGTGCCGCTGCTCGCCGTCGAGTGGGTGTTGCGCGCCTGCACCTTCTGGACCAGATCCAAGTAGGTATCTACGCCCACGGTGTTGACGAATGCAGCACCATAGATGTCGATGTCCTGTTTCTTGGCCATGTCGGCGATGATCTCGTCGACAGTGCGGCCGTCCTCGGCGGTCCCGTCCTTGCTGCCCATCGCCTGCTGCAGCGCTTCCGCGTCCTTGGCGCCGTCACCCAGCGAACCGCTGTTGTAGGCCTTGACGTTCGCAGTGGTGTCCTCAACACCATCAGGCAGCCAGTAGCACACCGTGCCCTCCCGACTGGTCCCGAAGGTAATACCGGAGTCGTTCATGGCGATCGCCTCATCCAGGCGGGTCTGCAGATCATTAACAAGCTGCTGGAGAGACCCTAACGCATCGGCCATACTCGCCGGCCTGCCACCAAACGCCGCAAAGGCGTCCCCAGACCCTGCCCGGGTGTATCCCAGCGCGTAGGGAGTAGTGACAGAGAGTTTTTCCTCAACCCCCTCCACCGGCTCCTCTTCCCAGCTACTACTGAGGTTATACAGGTCAGACCGCTCAACCTCGGCGTCATCCACCCAGGACTGCAAGGCATCAATGAAACCCTGCACGCCGTCTGCATCCATACTCACATAAGTCACAGTCACTAATTCCTAATCATTCGCTATTGCCTGATCCGATCCGAGCCCCGCCAAGGAGCAACAGGTCACCTCCACTTGGAACTGCCCTCATCACTACCCTTGGGAACCCGATCATCCTGGCCCCACCAGGCGTTATTGGCCTTCTCGTAGATATCATCCACAGCATCGCGTACCGCGAAAACACTCGTATCAATATCAGTACCGAAGTCATCGGCCAGGGGCGAGGACCACACCTCGGACAATCCACCGCTGAACGCGCTCAATCCAACCGCAGGCGACACCTGCGACGACGGAAAGGACATAGCCCCGCCACCCGCACGCATAGCCCCAGCCAACGGCGACGTGGACGGATTCACAGCCAGCACGCCCCGCGCCGAATCCGCCCGACTCCTGACCTTCTCAATCGCCTGCTTTTTCAAGTTCTCCACCATGCCCGAGCTGTCGGGCAAATTAGGATTCCATGACGAGTCACCCAACAATCCAAAGCCCAACAACGAATTATCGCCAGAGTCGACAGGCAAAGACATAACCAGACACTCCCTCCTCCGGGACAGGGCCCGGACAATACAGCTAGTCCACCCCCATGCACCGCAGACCAGCCGACGCGAGCAACACGCAAGGACGTGTACGACACCGAGACGTTACCACACCTTTACGCCTGCTGCGAGGTGCGACCACCAGCGCCGCCTTGCCACCCGGCACACAGCCACCCACCCAGGGCCTAAACCCCTACCCGGAGCAGCGGGTTCGTCACGTGCGGGCGGCTTAATACAGTGGTCGACGCTTACGACGTCGATGGCCACCTGGTAGCGGGCGGCGAGCTTGTCACACCTGCTGACCGCTGCGCGGTGTCGCGCGAGGCGGCCGAGGCAGTGAACTGCAGCGGGCTTGATGGAGGCAGCGCTGCTCGCTAACGCAGCCGGAAACCCCGGCCGCTGCCCGCATCTAAACCAAGAACCATCAGCCCGGGGCGCGACGGCCACTGGCTACCGAATTACATATACGCGCATCCCTGCGCGGATTCGTGGGCGTAGCCGCCCACCTTTGCATAGAAATCGCGAACTCGTTGGGGAACGTCCCGCTCCGACAGGCGCCTGAACCACCAGGCATCACCACGCCGCTCAGCCTCCTGCATGTACCAGCACTTATATTCCAGGATCTCGAGCGCACTCTCCAGCGCAGCAATTTTCATGCGCGTCTTATGACGCTGATCCTCATACATTCGACGCCGCTCCGCTATTGTCGAATCACCCTCAAAATATAGATCCATGAAATGTTTAATGCTGGCGAGGGACATGCCAGTCTCCTTTAGAGTATGGATGATGAACAGAGCCTCAAAATCGTTCCCCGTGAAAATGCGCACGCCCGCTGAATTACGTGCCACGAAGTCGAGCAGACCGCGCCTTCCGTAATACCGCAGAGTGGTCTCAGGCACGCCCGTCCGTTCAGCCACATCCTTCACCGTGTATGTCTTGCCGTCCGGCATGAAGCACCTCCGATCTGCCCCAAGACCTTGCCTTAGACCATGGTCTCAAGTGTACACCTGCCCTTGTGGCGCCGGGCACCAAGCCCGGCAACACCCAAAGGAGCAGCATGACAGGCAGATCTTCATCGCACGGATCAAGGACGGGGTCACCGACGAGATGGTGACCGAGCGCGTCTCGGCGAACAGGTGGGCAACTACTTCAACGCGAACAGTTTCACCGCCGTCCAGGTAGAAGCGTTAAGCGACACCACTCCTGCAGCCGACCCAGTACACACAAATACACCATACCCACTATGGAGGACACTTTGGACAACAACTTATTCGAACTCACCCGTCGGCGCAGGTCTATACGACGCTACCGCGGCGAGCCCGTCGCCGACGAGGTGATCCGAGAAATCATGCGCGTGGCCCTGACGGCACCGAGTTCCTTCGGGCACGACGCGGTGGAGTTCATCGTTGTGAGGGATCCGGACATGATTCGGCAAGTCGGTGCCTGCAAGACACTGGGCGGCTCTCAAGTGGAGGGCGCGGCCGCCGTGATCGTGACGATGGTCAAGACAGCCGACACGCGCCAAGCCGAATTCTGGATCGAAGACGGCGCCATCGCCTCGGCCTACATACTGCTTGCCGCAGAACAGTACGGACTGGGCGCATGCTGGGTACAGATCCGGAACAGGACAGGGCGTCACGACACCTCCGACAAGGAGATCCGCGAGCTGTTGGGGGTGCCGTCCGGCTACACGGTGCTGAACCTCGTGGCTATCGGAGAGAAGGGCGAGCTTAAGCCTGCCTACACCGACTCCGACCTGCCCTGGGACGACGTGCATTACGAGGGGTTCTAGACCTCCGTCTGACTTCGCCACCCAGGTGCCGCTCACTGGGGCCAGGCGGCCTCGGCCTGGGCAAGCGCCTCCTTGGAGTCCAGTTCGCCGCGGGTCCACTGGGTCAGGGCTCCCCACAAAGCGTCCGTGCCCACTCCCGACGGCATCGAGTCGGAGGCGTCGAAGCGGATCACGGACTGACGCGACTGCAGCAGCACAGTGGCGCGCCTGGCGACGTCGGAGCGCATCCGTGAGGCGTCCACGCTCCGGTTGGCGGTGGCCACACCACCGAGGTCAACCCGTGCCTGCGCCCACTCGGCGCTGGACAGGTAGGTCATTACCGCCGCAACGGCATCGGCATCGGCCCCGGCCTCCGCGGCTTCCCCTGCGGCGGATGCCCCCGCGGACAGCTGCACCAGGAAGTCGCCGCCTACGATCACCGGGGCGCCGGCGTCGTCGTCAGCCACCCCCGGGACGAGGAACGCGGAGACAACCCCACCCGTCACCGCGTACGTCGGTGTGGCCGTGGCCTGGGTCGCGGCGGTACCTGAGCCCGCGGCACCACCGACGGCGACGACCTCGGCCCCCTCGGGCAGCAGGTTCTCATACCCGGAGGAGGCGTGCAGCATGTAGCAGGACCCATCCAGCAGCTGTGCGCCGGCCTCCTCCACCGTGGTATTCACTGCCTGCACGCCGCCACCGGGAACATGCCCGTCGGCCAGGAGCAGGTCGCCCACCGCGTCCAGGGCACCCACCGCGGAGGCATCATCCAGGGCGACGGCGTGGCCCGCCCAGGCGTCATAGGCGCCGACTCCACCGGTCGCCAGCAGCGCATCCTCCAGCCAATCACTCACTACCCAGCCGGTAGAGTCGCCGTCGGAAGCGCCCAGGCACCAGGGGGTGACGACGGCGTCGGTACCTCTCTCCTCAGCACTGCTGTCTTGCGCGTCCTCGGCCTTCTCGCCGTCTCCGTCCGCGGACGTGCTATCGCCGTCGGCGGCATTGTCGGCAGCAATCCGCGCGGTGAGCGCAACCAGCTCATCCCAGGTCGTGGGCACCTCGTAGCCGGCCTGCGCGAAGGCGACCGGCGAGTACCAGACGAAGGACTTGACCGACGCCATGAGCGGGGCGGCGTACAGAACGCCGTCAACCGATCCCGCCTCCATCCAGGAACGGTCCCAGCCCAGCTCCACGTTCGCACCAACCGAGTCCGGCATACCAGCGAGCGCATCGGCACGGGCCAGATCACTCACCAATCCGGGTTGGGGAACCACCGCCAGGTCCGGCAGGAGGGTGCCGGTCGGCGGCTGCTCCGCACCCGTTGCGTCGGCCGGGTCCGCCTCCGGATCGTCACCGGCTCCCGGCTCCTCCAGCGTCTGCCGCAGCACCGCCTCCAGATCGTCCGAGCCGTTCTGGACCACGTCGATGCCGGTGCACTCCTCGAACTGCTCCAGGGATGCATCGAAGCGCTCCGCCTCCGTACCGGTGAAGGCGGTGGCGATGGTGACCGTGGTGCCGTCGGGGAAGGTACCGTAGCCGGCCAGCGCCGCACAGGGGTCCGTGGAGGACGCGGTGGGATCGACGTCGTGGCCCGTGGAGCAGGCGGTCAGGCCGCCTGTGAGCAGCAGCAGCGCCGCCGCTGCGGGGGCGAGGTGGGCGGCGGTGCGGTGCAGGGCGGTCCGCGACGATCTCATGAGCTCCTCCGAGTCCTCTCAACGATTGCGTCCAACACGGCCGCGCAACCATCGTGCCATACCGTATCGGTAACGATGTCCCCTTGCTCCTTAACCCACTGCGGCGCCGAGCCCATTACGGCCCCGACCCCCGCCCACCGCAGCATCTCGACGTCGTTGGTGCCGTCGCCCACGGCGATGGCGTGGCCGGAGTCGGTGCCTAGCCGGGTCACAAGCGCCTGAAGGGCGGAGGCCTTCGTAATGCCCTGCGGGGCGACGTCGAGCCACGCGGTCCAGCCGATCGCGTACTCCACCGAGTGCAGGGCGGCCCGCCCGACGACGGCGCTGAACTCGTCCACCGGCATGCCCGGGGCCCGCAGCACCACGCGGGTGACCTCCCCTCGGCGCAGCTCCTCCAGGGGGACCACCGTCTGCTTCTCAATCAGCTCCCCGTCGGGGAAGGGCCGCGAGACGCGGAAGCCGGCGCCCAGCTCCTCCACCGCGATGATCCCGTCCGGGACCGCCTCCAGCAGCGCGTCAATAGCATTCGCCGGGTTGAAGGTGCGCGAGTCCACAACCTCGTAGCCACCCGGGGCGGCCGGGTTCATCCGCAGCGTTATGGCTCCGTTGGCGCACACCATCCACCCGTCGGTCAGCCCGATCCGGCGGGCCACCGGCAGGGCGGCGGTGATGCCGCGCCCGGTGGCGATGACCACCTGCACGCCGTAGTGGCGCATACGGGCGATCGAAGCCATAACACGCTCGGAGACGCGACCGTCCAGGTCCAGGATGGTGCCGTCCACGTCCAGGGCCACCACCAGCCGCTCATCAGGGAACAGGTGCGCCCGACCGCCCGGACCCGCGCCGTCGGACTCCAGGCGGTCCAGGTCGGCCATGCGGGCGCGCACGAGCGCGTGGTAGTCGTCGTGAGACAGCGGGCGGTCGTATCCGGGCCCGTATACGCCGACCGTCTGGGAGTTCCAGGCGGCCGAGCCGATCAGGGGGGCGCCGTCGTCGTTCCGGGTCGGCATTAGATGACCAGCCGGACGGAGGCGGGACGCGCCGCGCTATCGCCGTACATGGTGCGCACGTCAGGCGACCGGCTCGATGACCTCGAGGCCGCCCAGGTAGGGGCGCAGGCCCTCCGGCACGACGACGCTCCCGTCCGCACGCTGCTGGTTCTCCAGGATTGCGACCATCCAGCGGGTGGTGGCCAGGGTACCGTTGAGCGTGGCCACGGGCGCGGTCTTGCCGTCGCGGCGCTCCCGGATGGACAGCCGCCGCGCCTGGAAGGTGGTGCAGTTGGAGGTGGAGGTGACCTCCATCCAGCGGTTCTGGGTGGGCAGCCAGGCCTCGCAGTCGAACTTGCGGGCGGCGGAGGAGCCCAGGTCGCCGGCGGCGGTGTCGATCACCCGGTAGGGCAGGCCCACCAGGGCGAGCATCTCCTCCTCCATCGCCAGCAGCCGCTGGTGCTCCTCGGCGGCGTCCTCGGGACGGCAGTAGGAGAACATCTCCGCCTTGTTGAACTGGTGCACGCGGATGATGCCGCGGGTGTCCTTGCCGGCGGCGCCGGCCTCACGCCGGTAGCAGGTGGACCAGCCCATGTACCGCCTGGGCCCAGCGGACAGGTCCAGGATCTCATCGGTGTGGTAGCCGGCCAGGGCAACCTCGGAGGTGCCGGTCAGGTACAGGTCGTCGGCGGGCAGGTAGTAGATCTCGTCGCTGTGGGCGCCGAGGAATCCGGTACCGCCCATCACCTGCGGGGTGACCAGGGTGGGGGTGGTCATGGGGATGAAGCCGTGCTCTACGGCCTTGTCCAGGGCGGCGGTCATCAGGGCCAGCTCCAGGCGCATGCCCCAGCCCTTGAGGTAGTAGAAGCGGGCGCCGGAGACCTTGGCGCCGCGGCGCGTGTCGATGATGTCCAGGCCCTCGCCGAGCGCCAGGTGATCCGCCGGCTCGAAGCCCTCCGCTGCGAAGTCGCGCGGCTTGGGGCCCTCATGGCGCAGGACCACGTAGTCCTCCTCGCCGCCGGAGGGGGCGCCCTCGATCAGGTTCTGGAACCGGGAGGTGAGCTCGTCAAGCTCTGAGGCGGCGGCGTCGGCAGCAGCCTGCGCCCGCCGGACCTGCTCGGCCAGTTCCTTTGCGCCCCGCAGGGCGGCCTCGCGCTCCTCAGGGGTGGCGGCCTTGCCGACCGACCGGGAGACCGTCTTCTGCTCGGCGCGCAGGGACTCGAAAGCGGCAAGGCTGGTGCGGCGCGCCTCGTCTGCCTCAATGACGCGGTCGACCAGGGAGACGTCGGCGCCGCGGGCACGCTGGCTGGCACGGAAGGGCTCGGGGTTCTCACGAAGCGCACGCAGATCGATCATGGGGGCGAGTCTAACCAGGCAACCGCAGCACAGAGGGTCTAGACCGCAAACAGCATGAGAACCATGCGGGCGTGATCTACAGTCAATACCAATAAGCCAACCCCGATTTCTACCCCCGACCCATCCGGTCGGATCGTGCTACGGACTCAGGACCGCTCATGCCCACCACCACTCTTCCCTCCTTCTCCCAGCTGAGGGCCTTCGTCGCGCTGTGCGACCACCAGCACTTCGGTGAGGCTGCGGCGGCCCTGGGCGTGAGCCAGCCGAGCTTGTCGCAGGCGATCACCGCGCTGGAGAAGCGCGTGGACGGGGAGCTAGTCGAACGCACCACCCGCCGCGTCCTGGTCACCCCGCTGGGCCAGGCACTGCTGCCCTATGCGCGTGAGGCCGTGCTAGCCGCAGAGTCTTTCAACGAGGCGGTCACCAATCAGGGTGCCGCTCTGGCCGGCACCCTGCGACTGGGAATCATCCCGACTCTTGCCCCCTACCTGGTACCGCTCATCCTTGACGGGCTCGGCCGGGAGCTGCCCCTGCTGAACCCCGAGTTGCGGGAGATGGTCACCGGCGACCTGCTGGACATGCTCGCGCAGGGCCGCCTTGATGCGGCCATCATCAGCACCGACGTCGACCTGCCTCACTCCACGGCCATCCCCATGTATGACGAGCCGCTAGTAGCGCTCGTTCCTGCTGACCACCCGTGGGTGGGCCGCAACGACGTCCTCCCCTCCGAGTTGGACGGGCAGCGACTGCTGCTGCTCGACGAGGGCAACTGCCTACGAGATCAGACCCTGGCCCTGTGCCAGCGCTACGGCACCAACCCGCCCTCCGCAGTGGCCACCACACTGTCCACCGTGGTGCAGATGGTCGCCAATGGCTCCGGTGTCACGGTTATCCCAGAGGGGGCGGTGCGCCTGCTCTCCGGGGAGGGATATGCCGTAGTGCGCTTCGCCACGCCGGCGCCTACCCGGCACATCGGCCTAGTGCACCGCAGCTCTTCCTCACGCGGCGCCGACTTCACGCAGCTGGCGGAAATCATCACCGGCCTGGCCCGACAGGCCGGCCTGCCCCTCGCCGAGGTCGTCGGCTCCTAGCCCGCCCACCACCGCGAGGCTGGCGCTCATCACGCACTTGGGCCGGCACATGCGATGTGCCGCAGCCGGTCGAGGTACTTGCGGGCACAACTATCCGGGACGGTGAGGGGAGCGTGCCGGTAGCCTTGCCCCATGACCGCCGGCACCGACCCGGCGCCTGTTGCCGCCGTCGTCATCAACCCCGCCAAGCCGGCCGCTACACGCGCCATCAGACAGGCACTGGGCGACGCACTGTACGAGGCGGGTTACCGCACCGTGTGGCTAGAGACCTCAGCCCGTGAGACCGGCGCCACCCAGGCCCGACTCGCCGTCGCCTCGGGGGCCGGGCTCGTGGTAGCCGCCGGTGGTGACGGCACGGTGCGCTCCGTTGCCGCGGGCCTGGCGGGGACCGGGGTTGAGCTGGGCGTCATGCCGCTGGGGACGGCCAATCTGGCGGCCCGCAACCTCGGGCTACCGCTGCGGCACTGGGAAGCGCTGACGCATATCGCCGCCGTCGGACGCGCAACACCGACCGACCTGCTGTGGGTGCGAACCGAGCCCGCCGGTCACACGGGCCCGCTGACCGCTGCTGACGATTCCGGGCCGGTGGGCGCGGCACCGCCGCGGGGAGCCGCTAGTGCCGACGGCGCTCGTGGCGGCCACGGCTATGGCGGTCACGGCGATGAGATCCCCGAGCCGCCACAGGGGTGGGCCCGGCCCACACTGGGGGGCGAGCATGCCTGCCTGGTGGTTGCGGGTATCGGTTTTGACGCCGGCCTGGTCGCCTCCACGCGCCCGGCCCTGAAGGCACGGCTGAGCTGGGGAGCTTATGGCCTCGCCGCCCTGGAGAACCTGGGCCGACGGCGAATGGGCCTGGTACTAGGGGTCACAGGCGGCACCATGGCCGCGGTCGCGGAGGTTGCCGGAAGGCCCGTGGCCGGGGCGGGCCCCGACGCGTCGGCCGAAGCGCCCGCCGCGGGCGCCGGCCGCGCTGCTCGGGAAGACGCCACTGCCGGTACCGCCGTTGCGGGAACCGCGGATGCGGGTGACGCTCGTGGGAGCGTTGGTGCGGACGACTCCGGCCGACTGGTCTGTCTCGTCCCCGAGGCGACTCCCGCATTTCCCGGGGTCGTGCGCACTGAGCGGCTGACTGCTCGCACCTTGCTGATTGCCAATGGCGGGAAGCTGCCCGCCGGCATCACGCTGCTGCCCGATGCGCGCCTGGACGACGGCCTGCTCGATGTTGCGGCCATTGACACGGTGCGTGGCCTGTGGGGCTGGGCGTCGTTGGCGCGGCAGGTGCTGCCGCCACGGCCGGCCTCCTACTCCGCTGGGCGGGCCGCCCAGGTGCTGCTGCGGCGCGGACGCGAGGTGAGGGTATTACTGGATCTTCCGACGGCCGTGGAGATCGACGGGGACCTGGTAGCCCCCACGCGCGGTGTTCGGGTACGCGTGCAGCCCGGGGCGTTACGGGTGCGGCGCCCCGCATAGCCCAGGGTGCGGCGCCCCGCATAGCCCAGGGTGCGGCGCCCCGCATAGCCCAGGGTGCGGCGCCCCGCGGCGGGCGCGCCCCTCAGAGGGTGCGCCCCTCCAGCACGTCGGCCATCCAGGAGCGGGCCACCACGAAGTCCTTGTCACTGGTTCCGGCCGGGACTACCACGGGCAGGGAGTCCAGCCGCGGGTAGGAGCCGAGGAAGCGAATGAACGGGCAGGTGCGGTGCAGGCCGATGAAGGCCGCCTGCACGCGCTCGTCGCGGATGTGCCCCTCTACGTCAATGGAGAAGCGGTAGCGGCCCAGGGAGTCTCCGACGGGCCGGGACTCGATGCGCGTCAGGTTCACGCCGCGGACGCTGAACTGCTCAAGCATGTCCAGCAGCGCGCCGGCCCGGTTGTGTGGCAGCTGCACCAGCAGGGTGGTCTTGTCCGCTCCCGTGGGCTCACCCACCCGACCGGGGCGGGAGACCTTGACGAAGCGAGTGACGGCGTCGGGGTTGTCCGCCACTCCCCCGGCGATGACGCTCAGGTGGTACTGCTCGGCAGCGAGCGGGTTGCACAGCACGGCCTGGTACTCGAGGCCCGCTGCCTTGGCTGAGTCGGCCTCAGCCAGGGCTCGGGCGGGAGCGGAGGTGGAAGTGCCCTCGATGTAGGCGGCGCCGGGCAGGTGCTGGTGAACCCATCCACGGCATTGCGCCCAGGCGTGGGGGTGGGTCGAGATGGCGCGCACGTCCTCCAGGCGGGTGCCGGGCCGTCCTGCCAGCACGAAGGTAATGGGAACGGCCATTTCAGCGGCGATCACCAGGGGGGCACCAACCACGAGGTTATCGAGCGTGGCATTCACGCCCCCCTCCACCGAGTTCTCAATGGGAACTACGGCGGCGACGGCACTGCGGTCGCGTACATGGTCGAGGGCCGTGGGGACGTCCTGGCAGGGGTCGAGGACGACGTCGGCGGGCGCCACCTGCCGCAGGGCGGTTTCGCAGAAGGTGCCGCCGGGGCCGAGAAAGGACCAGATAGGGGCGGGGCTCGTCATGGGCCCAGGCTATCCCGCGATTCCCCGGCGAAGCGCCCGAACACCCCACGTAGGCTGCTCGCATGAGCGAGCCCATGCGCATCCGGTCGCGTCCGTTGCGCGGCGTGGCCTGGGAGGTCCGCCGCGCACTGGTGCTGGTGGCGCTGGCGCTGGTGACCGGGGTGATGCTGGGGCCACCCGGGCCGTCAGCGGCCCCGGCGGCGCCCGGCCCAGCCGCATCCGCCGCTCCCGCGCCGCTCCTCGTGCTCGGGGTCAGTGAGCTGTCATGGGCGTCGGTGCGCGAGCTTGCTGCGGGTGACGACCCGCAGCTGGCCGCCGATGCCGCCACCGTGCTGCAGTACGCGGCGGCGAATGCACCGGTGAACCTGGTTCAGCGCACGATCGGGGAGAACACCTGCCCCGCGGACGGCTGGGTCACTCTCGGCGCCGGTATGCGCGCCCGGGCCGACGTGTCCCATACGGGGCCCGGAGCCGCATGCTCCGGCGGCTCCTGGGCGGAGGCGACACGGCTGGCGCAGGCCGATGGATACGGGACCGAGCCGGGAGCGCTGGCCACGGCACTGGACGCAGCCGGGGTCGGCTACGCCGCCGTCGGGGATGGTGCGGTCCTGGCACTGACCAATGCCGCCGGACCGCCGGAGGCGGCCGAGCCGGGCGTGCTACCCGCCCCGGCGGGCGGCGGCACGGAGAACGCCGGCGAGCGCGCGTCGGCCAGCACTGCAGCGGAGCCGGACCTGATCCTGGTTGACCTCATGAGTACCGCGGGCTCACCGGGCGGGGCGGGTGCCACCGACGCCGAATCGGCGTCATCAACCGCCCCACCGGGGCCGGCGCGGGCAGTCCACGCGCTCGCGCAGGCGCTCAGGGAACTGACGGCGCCGGCGCGCGTTGTAGTGGTGTCCGTGGCCGACCCGCAGGACCCCTCCCCGCAGCTGGCTGTCCTGCCCGCCGGCACCACCTCCCCGCGGGGCAGTGACGGCACGCTCCTGGTCGGTCCGACCACGCACCGGCGGGGCCTGATTCAGCTGACGGACTTGGCGCCGACTCTGCTGGCAGCCGTTGCCGGACAGGACGCCGTAGCCGCCTCCGGGCTGACCGGTGGAGTTCTGGCGCTTCCCGCCTCGGGGTCCTCCGGCGCCTCCGCTCCCTCCACGAGCGCGGCCGACCCGGCCTCGGCCGCGGACCTCGGCGCCGTGGATGCCCTGGCCGACGACGCTGTCCACGCCGTCGCCTCCAACCGCGCCGTGATCCCGATGACCCTCGCGCTACTCGCCGCCACGGGGGCGGTGCTGGTCGCCGTCGGCGTCGGCCTGCGCCACCCGCAGTCCGGGCGACTGGGGCGCCTAGGCTGGGCCGCCTGCTGGGCGAGTGCCCTGCCCGCCGGGATCTGGCTGTCGAACCTGCTGCCGTGGTGGCGGGCCGGCGCCTGGGCGCCGATGGCGGCGGCCGTGACCGCGACCGCTGCGGCGGGGGTGCTGACCGGGGCGGCCGCCCTGCTGGCCCTGGCGCCACGGCTCGGGCGGCCTGGCGCCGCACTGCTGCTGACGGCGTCGGGGCCGGTGGTGCTCCTGGTGGACGCCGCCGCTGGCGCCCCGTTGGGGTTCAACGGGCCACTGGGGATGAACGCGGTGGTGGCCGGGCGCTTCTACGGGGTGTCGAACACGGCCTTCGCGCTGGCGGCGGGGGCGCTGCTTGTGGCCGTGGCTGCCGGAGCCGACCGGTTTGCCACAGCGCATACGCGCCGGCGTGCGGCCGTGGCCGTGGCGGTGGGGGTTCCGGGGGCTATTGCGCTCGCCGTGGACGGCGCGCCGCAGCTGGGGGCCGATGTGGGCGGCGCGCTCACCCTGCTGCCGGCGCTGGTGGCCCTGGGGGCCGGGTTGGCGGGGGTACGGCTCGGCCTGCGACGCTGGCTAGGCGTGGGACTGGTGACCGTGGGCGTGGTAGGCGCGTTCGCGGTCGCGGACTACGCCGCAGGCTCGCGCACCCACCTGGGTGGGTTCGTGAGCCAGGTGGTGGATGGGCGTGCGGGCGCGACGCTGGTCCGCAAGGCCGCTGCGCTAACCGCCCCGTTCCTCACCAGCCCGTTGGCGCTGCTGGCACTCGTCATCGGTGTGGGCGTGGCCAGTGCGGCCACCTGGTGGTTGCGGCGGACGGTCCGCGACGCCCGCGCGGGCGTGGGCGCCTATGCCTGGCTGGTGGCGGCGACGCCCGCGTGGCCGGGGCCGACGCTGCGGGGGCTGGCGGTGCTGGTGGTACTTGAGGTTCTCGTCAACGACTCGGGCCTGACGATGCTGCTCTTCTCGGCGGCAGCGGCGCTGCCGGCCCTGGCAGCGCTGCTATTGAGCAGCCGGGTCGGCCCGCGCTGATGCCGCCCGCTGCACTGTTGCAACTTGTGCCGGACTCGGTACGTGACTACTTGTGTCGAACTCGATGAGGGGCGCGGGCGGGGTGCGCCCCGGGGCCGGGTCAGGCCTCGGCCGCCGGTGCCTGCTCACCCTTCCAGGCGCGGTAGGCGCGGAAGGGCATCTGGCCGTGCACAGCGGCGTCGTCGAGCTTGTCCGCGGGGACGCGGACGCGGCGCAGGCGCCGGGAGGCCACCGCGCGCATGACGTCCTTGTACTGGGCCGCGCGGTGCAGGCGGCCGGCCCGGTCATTCAGGGAGACGCGGTGGGTGATATCGCAGGGGACCTCAATCACGGTCAGGCCCTGGGAAAGCACATCAATGCTCAGCCCGACTTCTACGCCCCATCCCTCCGCGAGCGGCGAGGCCGCCTCATAGGCGGCGCGAGTGATGCAGCGCTGCCCCGACAGCGGAGCTACGGGCGCCCACCCGGTTGCTGCGGCGATTGCGGCGCGGGCGGCACGCACAACCCGGCCGTGGCCACCGGCCCCCGCCTGCTTGGGCGGCACGGCGATGGACATGTCTGCCACGCCGTCCACAATCGGGGGGACGAGCTGGGAGCAGGCAGCGGCCGAGTCACCCAGGTCCGCGTCGATGAACAGCAGCAGACGGGCGGGACCGTCCTCATAGTCCCGCATGGCGACGACGCTCGCCCCGGTCTCCATGGCGGAGGCCTTCCCGCGGGATACTGCGTGCCGAACGGTAACGGCGCCGGCGGCTCGGGCGTGTTCCTGGGTGGAGTCGGTGGAGCCGTCGTCGACGACGACGACCAGATCAACCCGGGGTATGGCACGGCAGGCACGTACCGTGGCCGCGATCCGCTCGGCCTCATCCTTAGCCGGAATCACGACGGCCACGCGCTGGTCAGGGAGCTGGTTGGGGAGCGGCTCAGATGGCGGCGTCGTGCTCACGGCCCCAGGGTAGTCATATCGGAGGCGGGTCGGCCGGGAAGACAGGCCCCCGGAGTTGCAGTCCAGTCTCGCGGCGCGCGGCGCAGCGGGACACGCCAGCCCTCCACCCCACGCCCTCGGGGCCGCGCCCTGCCGACGCCGCCGACCCGGATGCTGCTGGAGGGGGCCGCGCCCCGCCGGGCCGAGGCGCGGCGAATGGCGTCATTAGACGCCCGGGTCGGCAGGTCCTTGCGCGTCCTCGCAGGTCAAACGTACGTCAGAGGACCTCGGTCCCAATCACGCCCATGTAACCGCGGCAGAAATGTCTTGCCACCCCGAGCCGAGACATATTAGTGACACATGTCACAGAACACTTTGAGGGAAGGTGGCATGGTCAGGTCCAAGGGCACGTCAAAGGCGACGGGTCCCCACCGTCGGCCTCCCCGCGCCCGGCCCGCCCGGCGGGCCCCGGGGACTGCCGTCGGACCCCACCCGCTCCCGCGCGTACCCCGCCTATGCGCGACGCCGGGACGCGCACCACTGGTCCGGAGATTCCCAGTACCGGCGAGCAGGCATGATGGAACCCATGCGCACCTTCCTCAACGTGGCCATCGGCTGGGTCCTGGTCACGGCCGTAGTGGTATCCACGGTGCTCGCCGTGCGCTGGCGCCGGGCGCTGACGCTTGCCCGCCGGGACAATGCCCGTCTACGGGAGGAGGCCCAGCGGCGCAGCACCCCGCGCGACGTCCTCGCCCACGAGATTCGTACGCCCCTGGCCCTGATCAGCGCCTCCGCCGAGCTGCTGGACGAGGAGACCCCCGGCGACCTCAACGAGGTGCAGCGCCGCTTCGTGACCACGATCCTCGACAACGCCCGCGACGCCTCCCAGATGGCCGAGGACTTCCTCACCGAGGCGCGCCTGGACCATGAGGTCCGCGCCCTGCGCCGCGAGCGCGTCGAGCTGCGCGCCCTCGTGCGCGAGCTCATCCAGGAGATGCGCCGCACCGCGCACACCCCGATCCGCCTGGAGGACCACGGACGGCCGGTCCGGGTGGAGGCCGACCGCGGACTGCTGCGCCAGGCGGTCGCCAACGCGGTAACCAACGCGCTGCGGCACTGCGACGGCGCGCCGGTGACCGTACGCATCAGCGCCGACACCGACGACGCCCTCATCACAGTCATGGACGACGGCGTCGGCATGAACCGCCAGGAGCGGCGGCGCGCCTTCACCCCCTACGCGACCTCCAACCCCCTGACGGCGCCGTCGAGCCGCGGCGCAGGCCTGGGCATGATGGTGACGCAGCGGATCATGGAGGCGCACGGCGGCCGCGTGCTCATAGATACGATCGCCGCCCGGGGCACGACCGTCTACCTGACGCTGCCGTTGCGCCCGGACGCGATGCAGGCCGACGCGCCTCAGCCGGATGCGGCCCCCAGGAATGGAGCAGCAGCGAATGGAGCACCAGTGTGATGACGAGTGACTCGCCTCCCGCCCTGCCAGCCCCAAAGCTGGTTGCGCTCGTAGTCGACGACGAGCCGCAGATGCTCTACGTGGTCTCCTTCGCGCTGGAGACGCAGGGCTTCGAGTGCGTGACGGCGCCCGATGCCGAGACCGCCTGGGAGCTGGCCTCCAGCCGCGATATCGACCTGGTAGTACTGGACGTGATGCTGCCGGGTGGCTCCGGCGTCGACCTGTGCCGGCGACTGCGCGGCACCGGCAACCCGGTGCCGATCATCCTGCTGACGGCCATGCGTGACGAGCCCGACCGGATCGCCGGCCTGGAGGCGGGTGCTGACGACTACGTCACCAAGCCCTTCTCTCCCCGCGAGCTGGCGCTGCGGGCCCGGGCGGTCACGCGCCGCTCCGGCTCAGGCCCGGACGCGATCACCAATGGGCCCCTGCGCGTATCGACGGCGACCGGCCGGGTCTCCTGGTCCGGGCGCAACATCCCCCTGCCGGACACCGAGGCCCGCCTGCTGGCCGCCATGGCCAGGCGGCGCGACGCCGTCGTCACCTGGCAGGAGCTGCTCAACGACGTGTGGGGCACCAGCGACGACTCCGGGGGCCGGGAGATGGTGCGCACCACCGTGTACCGGCTGCGCCGACACCTTCAGGCGCATGGCGTGCCCGCAGACGTCGTCGTGGCGGTGCGCGGACGCGGCTACCGCATGCCTCCGCTGGACCGGGACTGAGTCGGCCGAAGGACAACCAGCCCCCCGTACGGAACCGACCTCGGCACGTAACTTCAACCGACCTCGGCGGGCCAGCACAGCCCACACGGCCAGAACAGCCCACAACAATGACACCTCTGTCACAGTTCGCGACCGTCGTTCCATCGCCGTCGTCGTCCCCGCCGTGCATGATTGAGGTGACTTGGCGCACAGCTGCGCCATCACTTCCCGAAAGGCATTCCCATGCGTACTTTCTCGCGGTACGGCACCGCAATGCTGGCGGCCGTCATGGCCGGCGGCCTCGCCCTCTCCGGCTGCGCCGGCTCCACCGACTCCGGCTCCTCGGCCGCCGGCTCCGATGAGGGCCCGATCACCATCGCCTGCGGCGCGATGGAGGACCTGTGCCAGGCCTGGACCGACAAGTTCACCGAGACCACCGGCATCAAGGCCACCTACGTGCGCCTGTCCTCGGGCGAGACCGTCGCCCGCCTGGCCTCCGCCAAGGACAACCCCGAGTTCGACGTCTGGCACGGCGGCCCGGTGGATGGCTACGGCGAGGCCGTCAATCAGGGCCTGATCGAGGCCTACACCTCCCCCGAGGCGGAGAAGATCCCCGCCGAGTACAAGGACCCCGACGGCAACTGGACCGGCGTCTACATCGGCGCGCTCGGCTTCTGCTCCAACCAGTCCCAGCTGGACAAGCTGGGCGTGGACGCCCCGGCCTCCTGGGACGACCTGCTTGACCCGGCCCTGAAGGGGCAGATCTCCGTGGCCCACCCCTCCACCTCCGGCACGGCCTTCACCACCCTGTGGACCCAGGTCACCCGCCTGGGTGGCGAGGACGCCGGCATGGACTACATGAAGCGGCTGCACAACAACGTGCTGCAGTACTCCAAGTCCGGCACCGCCCCCGGCCAGATCGCCGGGCGCGGCGAGGCCGCCGTCGGCCTGGTCTTCTCCCACGACTGCGTGAAGTACCAGGAGGAGGGCATGACGGACCTGGTCGTGTCCTTCCCCGAGGAGGGCACCGGCTATGAGGTCGGCGGCGTGGCCCTGGTGGCGGGCTCCAGCCACAAGGCGGCCGCCCAGGCCTACATCGACTTCGCCATCTCCGCCGAGGGGCAGAACGTCGGCCAGACGGTGGGCTCCTACCAGGTGCTGACCAACCCCGACGCCGACACCAGCGACAAGATGGCGAACCTGGACGACATCAACCTGATCGACTACGACTTCGCCGCGGCCGCCGCAGCCAAGCCCGACCTGACCGCCCGCTTCGACGAGGAGATCGCC
>NZ_PIZD01000067.1:0-7370 GCF_010365615.1 Actinomyces sp. 565 | reverse complement strand
GTCCGGCCGGTGCGGGCGCACCAGCGTGCGTGCCGCACCGGCCGGACCGGCCCCGTGCGACCGCTCCCCAGTGGAGCCGGCCGCCGTCGATCACTCCCCGCCCGACCCAGCCGAGGACCACCCATGACCTCAAGCGCGACCCCCATGACCGCCGCCTCCCTCACCCAAGCCCCTCCCGCCAAGGCCTCCGCCCGTGGCCGCACCCGGGTCAAGCAAGACCCGGTGACGACGACGATCCTCGCCGTCGTCCTCCTAGTCCTCGTCTTCCTGGTCCTGCTGCCGCTGGGCCGCGTCCTGGGCGAGGCGCTGTCCGCGGACGGACTGGCCGTGCTCAGCAAGCTCGCCTCCTCCCGCACCAACCGGGCCACGGTCCTGAACACGCTCGTACTGGGCACGGTGGTGGGCACCGTCGGCACCCTGGTCGGCTTCCTGCTGGCCTACGTGCAGGTGCGGGTGGCCTTCCGCGGCAAGCGCCTGTTCCACCTGATCTGCCTGCTGCCGGTGGTATCCCCGCCCTTCGCGGTGGCGACGGCGTCCATCACCCTGTTCGGACGCAACGGCATCATCTCCACCCAGCTGCTGGGGCAGGAGTGGAACATCTACGGACTGCCGGGGCTGACCCTGGTGCTGTCGCTGTCCTTCTTCCCGGTGGCCTACATGAACCTGGTGGGCATGCTGCGCAGCCTCGACCCGTCCATGGAGGAGGCGGCGGCCTCCCTGGGCGCCTCCAAGTTCACGGTGTTCCGCACGGTGACGCTGCCGATGGTGGTGCCCGGCCTGGGCGCATCCTTCCTGCTGCTGTTCACCGAGGCGATCGCCGACCTGGCCAACCCGCTGGTGATCGGCGGGGACTACACGGTGCTGGCCTCGCGCGCCTACATCGCCATCAACGGCGAGTACAACACGGCGGCGGGCGCCGCCTACTCCCTGGTGCTGCTGGTGCCCTCCCTGCTGGTGTTCCTGCTGCAGCGGTACTGGTCGGGCCGGTCCTCCACGGTGACGGTGACGGGCAAGCCGACCGGCTCCTTCGAGCTGCTGCGCGCCAACGTGGCCCGCATCCCCCTGCTGGCCTTCTCCGTGGCGGTGCTGGCACTGGTGGTCACGGTGTACGCGGCCGTGGTGGTGGGCGCCTTCGTGGAGATCCTCGGCGTGAACAACTCCTTCACGCTGCGGCACTTCGAGTACCTGCTGTCCGGCATCGGGAACGAGTCGATGATCGACACCACCATCCTGGCGCTGATCGCCACCCCGATCGCGGGCATTTTAGGCATGCTCGTGGCCTGGCTGGTGGTGGTGCGCATGCGCCGCGGCGCCGCCCTGATCGACTTCCTGGGCATGCTGGGCCTGGCCGTGCCGGGCACGGTCATCGGAATCGGCTACCTGGTGACCTTCAACCGTCCGGTGGCGCTGTTCGGCGTCAACATCATCGCCCCACTCGCCGGCGGCAGTGCCATCGCGGGCGGTGCCATGGCCATCGTCATGGTGTACGTGGCGCGCTCTATGCCCGCCGGGCAGCGCTCCGGCATCGCCTCCCTGCAGCAGATCGACAAGGCGATTGACGAGGCCTCGACGTCGCTGGGCGCCTCGGGCGCGCAGACCTTCCGCAGGGTGACGCTGCCGCTGATCCGGCCGGCCTTCCTGACCGGTCTGGTCTACGCCTTCGCCCGCTCCATGACGACGCTGTCCCCGATCATCTTCATCACCACCCCGCACACCAAGATCATGACCTCCCAGATCCTGGCGGAGGTGGACGCGGGCCGCTTCGGCAACGCCTTCGCCTTCTGCACGATCCTGATCCTGATCGTGATGACCGTGATCGGCGGCCTGAACCTGCTCATTCGCGGCACCGGCGCGGGACGCGAGCCGCGCTGAGCGGCACCCACAGACAGGCGCCCACCGAACCGTGCGGCGTCGTCGGCCCCGAACTCATCCACCCAGCCATCCACGCCCCGACCAATGGGGCGAGAGCCAAGGAGGCTCCCACATGACCACTTCCTCCACCCCCGCATCGACCGCCCCCTCCGCACAGGCCACCCCCAAGCGGGAGGACCCCACCGGGCACCTGGAGCTGCGCGACGTCGTCAAGGTGTTCTCGAACCGCGGCAAAGACGTGTACGCGGTGCACGGGGTGAGCCTGGACGTCGCCCCCGGTGAATTCATCACCTTCCTGGGGCCATCCGGCTGCGGTAAGACCACCACGCTGCGCATGATCGCCGGCTTCGAGAACGCCACCGAGGGGCAGGTCATCCTCGACGGGCAGAACATGGTGTCCCTGCCGCCCAACCGGCGCCCCATGTCCATGGTGTTCCAGTCCTATGCGCTGTTCCCGCACCTGTCGGTGCGCGACAACGTCGGCTACGGCCTGAAGCTGCGGCGCGTGCCCGCGGAGGAGATGCGCGAGCAGGTGGATGTGGCGCTGACGTCCATGAACCTGACCTCACTGGCGGACCGGGCCCCCAATGAGCTGTCCGGTGGCCAGCAGCAGCGGGTGGCGCTGGCGCGCGCCATGGTGGTCCAGCCCAAGGTGCTGCTGTTCGACGAGCCGCTGTCCAACCTGGACGCGAAGCTGCGCGTGCGCATGCGCCTGGAGATCCGCCGCCTGCAGCAGCGCATGGGCATCACCTCGATCTACGTCACCCACGACCAGTCCGAGGCAATGACCATGTCCGACCGGATCGTGGTGATGAACGCGGGGCGGATCGAGCAGGTGGCCACGCCGGAGGAGATCTACCGGCGGCCCGCCTCCACCTTCGTGGCTGACTTCATCGGCCGCGCCAACTTCCTGCAGGCAACGGCGCAGGGCGTGTCCGCGGGCAAGTGCGGCGTGCAGGTGCTGGGGCACGGCGTCGAGGCCGCCTGCCACGAGGCCGTGCGCGACGGCGACGCCGTCACCGTGGTGGTGCGCCCGGAGTCGGTGCGCCTGGAGCAGGTCGGTGCGCAGGATGCCGCCGCCGGTGCGGGCGAGCTCGTGGGCGACATGGGCCGGGTGCTGTCGACCGTGTTCTACGGCGACCACGTGGAGTACGAGGTGGAGACGCAGGTGGGCACCATCGTCTGCGTGGAGTCCGACCCCGACGTGAGCGCGGTGCACGCGGAGGGCGACGTCGTGCGCGTCGGCTTCGCCGCCTCCCGCGCCTGGGTGCTGCCCGCCGCCGACGAGTGAGTTGTTGGTCCTCGACGACACCATCACGTGCGCCGGCCTGCCGCTGATGCTCCTCTTGGCAGCTTTCAGCGGCGCCTGCGCCGTGAGACTGCGCCGCTAGCGCTCAGTCGCGCAGCGCCTGCGCGGCCGCGTACAGGGCGTCCGGGTCGGCGAGCCCATGCGGATAGGGCGTGTCCGGGTTGATGGCGCCGTCGGCGTCGAGATCGAAGTACACGCAGCTGCCGGTGGAATCCGGGTCGTCCGCCGTGTCGGCGAGCCACTTAGAAGCGCAGATGGCGACCAGCTCCAGCCCCGGCGTTCCCTCCGCCGCGGCCAGAACCGCCGCCGCCTGCTCCTCAACCGTCGGCCCGCCCGGTTGGTCCTCCAGCCGCCTTGCGGTCAGACTGACGACCGAATCGGCGAGCCGAACGCTTGCGCAATCGCCCTGGGAGTCCAGCCAGACCAGACCGTCGTCATTCGCCGGAAGCGCCTCCATGACGGGGCCCAGAACCTCTGTGGGCACGGTCTTGTCCGAGTCGGCCCTGACCTCCACCTGCCAGCCGCGCACACGTACATCATCCGTGGCCGTCGCCCTTGTTCCGGCGTCGGCGGGGGCGCGCGCAACCAGGCCCGTCGGGACCGCGTCGGCGTCGGCGCGCGTGATCCGCAGGGAGTCGGGGCTGGCGACGATCTCCTCCACGCCCGGGCCCGCCAAGTCGTAGGCGTACTCCAGCGGGGCGCAGTGGGGCGCCTCCCAGTCGCGCCCCACAGACGATCGCGGCCAAAACAACTGGTCCTCGTAGACGATGCTGGTTCCGCTCCTGGTCAGGCGCAGGCTGAGATCGCGGCGGATGTCGTCGCCGGCCTCGGGGTCGAATAGCCCGTTGAGCTGATCCGCCAGTCCGCAGACCTCGGCCGCGGTCGTTTCGGGCCGAATCTCCGCCTCCACCACGAGGCGCTCCGGCAGGAGCTCAGGCCACTCCGGATAGAGCTGCGTCGTCGCCTTCAGCACGGCGTCCTGGCCGCCGGCCCAGGACTCCACCTGCCGACTCAGCCGACGCAGCGGCGAGTTGTACGAGATCACCGCCAGGGTAACCGCCGTCGCCACCACCAGGCAGCAGATGGCGGCCACCCACCGACGCCGCCCGCCGGGCAGACGCCACGCGCGCCACCATGGCCGGGAACCGGCGGCGGACGCGGCGGGTTCGCTCATCTCATCCACGCCCGATGCATCTCACTGGCCCCTGCTAGAAGTCCCAGTCCTCGTCCTGGGTGGCCTCCGCGGTGCCGATGACGTAGGAGGAGCCGGAGCCGGAGAAGAAGTCGTGGTTCTCGTCCGCGTTGGGGGAGAGCGCCGCGAGGATCGCCGGGTTCACGTCGGTGGTGTCGGCCGGGAACAGCGCCTCGTAGCCGAGGTTCATCAGCGCCTTGTTGGCGTTGTAACGCAGGAACTTCTTCACGTCCTCGGTCAGGCCCAGCTCGTCGTAGAGGTCCTCGGTGTACTGCTCCTCGTTGTCGTACAGCTCCATGAGCAGCTCGAAGGTGTAGTCCTTCAGCTCGGCCTGGCGCTCGGGGGAGGACTCGCGCACGGCCAGCTGGTACTTGTAGCCGATGTAGTAGCCGTGCACGGCCTCGTCGCGGATGATCAGGCGGATCAGGTCGGCGGTGTTGGTGAGCTTGGCGTGCGCCGACCAGTACATGGGGGCGTAGAAGCCGGAGTAGAACAGGAAGGACTCCAGCATGGTGGAGGCGACCTTGCGCTTCTCCGGGTCGTCACCGCGGTAGTAGTCCAGGATGATGCGGGCCTTGCGCTGCAGGTTCTCGTTCTCCTCGCTCCAGCGGAAGGCCTCGTCGATCTCGGCGGTGGAGATCAGGGTGGAGAAGATCGAGGAGTAGGAGCGGGCGTGCACCGACTCCATGAAGGCGATGTTGGTCAGCACCGCCTCCTCGTGCGGGGTGCGGGCATCCGGGATGAGGGAGACCGCGCCGACGGTCCCCTGGATGGTGTCCAGCAGGGTCAGGCCGGTGAACACGCGGGTGGTCATGTTCTGCTCGGCCTGGTTGAGCGTGGCCCAGGACTGGACGTCATTGGACAGCGGCACCTTCTCCGGGAGCCAGAAGTTGCCGGTGAGCCGGTCCCAGACCTCCAGGTCCTTGTCGTCTACGAGCCGGTTCCAGTTGATCGCCTGGACGCGGTCGATGAGCTTGATGGGCTCAGGCATGGGATCCTCCCGGGTGTGCTCAGTTGGGGCCCCTCATGCTACCGACGACGGCGCCGCACGCCCGCTCGCGCCGACGTGAGATGCCCCGCGGCCGGGGCGGCTCGCTGGTGAGATGCGCAGGTTCCATACAGTCCTGGTCAGCCCATGCCCTAGCCTGGTGCCACCCCGGCACCCAAAGAACGGAACTGTTGATGATCGAGTCCTACCCGGTACTGTCCCTCGTCCCGCCGCTACTGGCGATCGCGCTGGTGATCGGGACGAAGAAGGTCATCACCTCGCTGGCCGTGGGCATTCTTGCCGCCGCCGCGCTGATCGCCGACGGAGGCATTGCCGGGACCCTGACCAAGGTCTGGGAGGCCTTCTCGCAGATCTTCTGGGCTGAGGGGGCGGTCAACTCCTACTACGTTCTGATTCTTGTCTTCCTGCTGACGCTCGGCGTGATCACCTCCCTGGTGCTGATGTCCGGCGGCACGCAGGCCTTCGCCGAGTGGGCGATGACGCGGGTCCGCACCCGGCGCGGCGCCCAGGTCCTCGCGGCGGCGCTGGGGACCGTGATCTTCGTTGACGACTACTTCAACGCGCTGGCCGTGGGGCAGGTCTCCCGCCCCGTCTCCGATCAGCAGCGGGTGTCGCGGGCCAAGCTCGCCTACCTCATCGACTCCTCCTCCGCGCCCGTGGCCGTGCTAGCGCCCTTCTCCAGCTGGGGAGCCTCGATCATCGGCATCATGGGCCCAATCGTCGCGGGACTAGGCATCAAGGCCTCCGACGCCGGCGCATTCATCCGCTCCGCGGGGATGAACTACTACGCCATCGCCGCGCTGATCCTGTTGTGGGCCACAGTTGTCCTGGAGCTCGACTTCGGTGCGATGCGACGTGAAGAGCGCCGCGCCGTCGCCACGGGCAGCCTGTACGACCCAGGCGAGCAGATCCCGGGCCAGCTCACCGATTCGCTGCCGCGGCACGAGCCGGGCGCGAGGCGGGCCCTGATCGTCCCCTTCGCCGTCCTGGTGGCCGGCGTCGTCGGCGGAATCCTGGGTACGGGTCACCGGGCATCCGGCTCCTGGGCGATTCTCGATATGCTCGCCAATACCGACGTCGCCCTATCGCTGAATATCGGCGGCGTCCTGGGCCTGGCGACCGCGGCCTTCTACTACTTCCACTTCACGCACGAAGACCCGGTGTTCGAGGCGAAGACGGCCGCGCGGGGTGTCATTGAGGGCGCCCGCTCCATGCTCCCCGCCATTGAGATCCTGCTGTGCGCCTGGATGCTGGGAGCGCTGATCTCCGAGCTCGGCACGGGCGCCTACCTGGGGTCGCTCGTCGAATCGGCGGCGGTGCCGCCCCAATGGCTCATCCCGATGCTGTTCATCATCGCGGGCGCAATGGCCTTCGCCACCGGCACGTCCTGGGGCTCCTTCGGCATTCTCCTGCCGATCGCCGGGGAGATCATGGGGGCGGTCGCGGGCGGCGGTGAGTTGCTGATCCCCGCATTCGGGGCCGTGCTCGCGGGCGCCGTGTGGGGTGATCACTGCTCCCCGATTTCGGACACGACGATCCTGTCCAGCACGGGCGCGGGCTGCAACCACATCACCCATGTCAACACGCAGCTGCCCTACGCCGGCGCCAGCGCGGCCGCGGCGCTACTCGGATACGTGGCCTTCTCGGCGACGGAATCCGGGGTGCTCGGCGTTGCGGTCACCGTCGCCGCGCTGATCGGCTTCGCCCTAGCCATGCGCGCATGGCTGCCGCCCATCGGCCCGGCGGGAGACGCCTCGTCCGCGCCCGCCAACGTCTCCGAGAGCCGCCAGGCGACTCGGCGGTGAGGTTCACCCCAGGCCGTTCCGACCGCGGGGTGGCAGGCCGGACCCGGATCTTCCCGCCACAGGTGCCGCCCACTGCCTGAATATCCTCCCGGCGGTGCTCGTCAAGACGCCCTTGATGTCGAATCACGACCCTGGTGTGCGTTTTACGACCCCGGGGTGGTCGTAAAACGCACCCCAAGGTCG
>NZ_PIZD01000066.1:76976-83394 GCF_010365615.1 Actinomyces sp. 565 | reverse complement strand
AGCACTACCAGCACTCCCTCAAGATCAAGGAGCGGCTGGGCGACCAGGCCGGCATCGCCACCACCCACCACCAGCTCGGCATTCTCGCCCAACTCCGCGGCGACTCGGCAGATGCGGTCATCCGCGCGTTTGGCGCCGCCATGGATCACACAGAGCGTTGTTCCACATCTGCTCAGGTACTGGGAATTGCAGCTTCTGTCGCTTCATACGCACAAAATCTAGGCGTGCCTGAACTCTTTGCCCGGGCGTGCATGTTTCTGGTCCGAAGGGCGCCAGAGAGCGCCAACCCCAAGGACACCCTCACGCAGGGACTATCCGGTCTGAAGTCGCTTTTCGACGCGGGTCATCAGGCCAAAGTTAATGCGTTGCTCTCGCCGTTCCTGGCCGAGTTTTCACCTGACGATGCACGCTCCATTCGCAGCTTCATACAGGGCGAGTCAGACCCCGAGTAATCGCGTCCAGCAGCCTCGGCAATCAGCCCGACCGCCCACCTACCGCACGGCGTCGGCCCGCCAGGTGCCCTCGTCCCAGTCGACCAGCCGCCAGCCTGACTCCGGGTCGCCCTCGACCACGCTGACTGCCGTGTTGCGCATGGGGTGGTTGGCGATCCAGGCCGGGTCCGCACCCCCGGCCGCGGCCGCCGCCAGCGCCACCCACAGGCGCAGGATGGTGCCGTGCGCAACCAGCAGTGCAGTGCCGCCGGTGCGGGTGGAGTTGTAGATCTCCTCCACAACCGTATTGAACCGGGCGAAGGTATCCGCGCCGTCCTCGGGGCTGCCGGGGATGCGCGCCGCCGTGCGCCCCACCATCCAGGAGCGAGTGGTGTCCGTGTAGCAGGCCACCGAGCGCACATCGGTGTTCATCTCCATCTCACCGGCCAGCACCTCACGCAGGCCGGGCCGGATGCGGGCCGCCAGGCCCGTGGCCCGCTCGATCGGGGCAATCGTCTCCCGGGCGCGCTGGATCGGTGAGACCCACAGCGAGGAGATCGCATCCAGATCCCCGCTCGACTCCAGGCGCGCGGGCAGCAGGGAGGCCTGCTCCACGCCGACGGCGTCTAGTGGGTTACCGGGCAATGCCGTGTCCAAAGCGCCGGCAACATTCGCGAAAGTTCGGCCGTGGCGGACAAGAAGAAGCTTCACGGCGCCTATCCTGCCAGGCGCCTCGACCGCTCCGCGACGTCGGCGGACAACATGCTCAAGACCACGGGTAAGGTCCGGCGCCGCGAGGCCCGCTCCCCCGCCGCCCCCCGTTCGGGCGGCCAGGTGGCACCCGCAGTACTGTCTTACCAGGTGCGGGCATGCGGGATCCCCGAGCGGCCGCCGCCCGGGGCGGGGTGGCGGGGCGGGCCGGGGCGGCATCACCGAACACAACGTGCTCAACCACGCGCCGCGCGTGCCTGGCCGTTCGGCGGTAAATGTCCTCAAGGTCCCGCTCGCTTCCGGCCGGGATCCCCAGAAGCCGGGCAACCAGGCGGATCTCCCGCTGGTCGGTGGGCAGTACCTGCACCCGCTGCCCACCCTCACGGCCGGTACCGAGCACGGTGGCAGCACGCACCCGGGAGGCCAGCACCCAGGCGGCGGTGAGCCTGCCGGCATCATCCACCTCCAGTAGGCCCGCCTGTGTGGCGGCGGACAGCGCCTCCAGCGTCGAGGTGGTGCGCAGCCCCGGCACGCGGGCCGCCTGGGTCAGTTGCAGCACCTGGGCCGACCACTCGACGTCGGACAGGCCGCCGGGGCCCAGCTTGAGATGCCGACTCGGATCGGCACCGCGCGGCAGCCGCTCGGCCTCCATGCGGGCCTTCAGCCGCCGGATCTCCCGCAGGCCGGCCTCATCCAGACCCTCCGGATTCCACCGCAGCGGGTTGATCAGCTCCTCAAAGCGCTCCCCCAAGCCCGTGTCGCCGGCGCAAGCGCGCGCACGCAGCAGGGCCTGCCGCTCCCACACCGAGCCCCAGCGCTCGTAGTACTCGGCGTAGGAGTCCAGGCTGCGGCTGACCGGCCCCTGGCGCCCCTCCGGACGCAGGCCCGTATCCACCACCAGCGAGTGCGGGCGCGCCTGGGCCAGCAGGCGGGCGACCCACTTGGCGACCGCCTCCGCCTCCGCCGCCGCCACATCGGCATCCGCACCGGGCCGCGGCTCGTGCACGAACAGCACGTCAGCGTCGGAGGTGTAAGTGATCTCCCGTCCACCCAGCCTTCCCATGGCGATTATGGCGTGGTCGGCGGTGGCGGCCGGCCAGCTCCCGTCCGCATCGGGCCCGGCGGCAACCGCGCCCTGCCCGTCGCGCTCGGCGATCACCAGGCCCGTGGCAACAGTGAGGGCGGCACCCAGGACGGCGTCAGTGGCGTCGCCCAGAATCCGCGCGGTACGCGCCGGATCCACGCCGTCAAGGGAGTCCGCCAGGGCGGCGCGGATCAGCTCCCGGTTACGCACGCCCATGACCGCGCGGATCGCCTCCGCGGCCTGCCGCTCCAGGCCGGCGGCGTCCGCAGCGGTGAAGGCACGACGTCGCAGCACCCGCTCGGTCTCAGCGCAAATCGCTCCGGGCGCGCGGGGCGTCAACTCGGCGTCGTCATCGAGCCAGGTGATCGACTCGGGGCGCTCGGCCAGCCGGTCGGTGGTCCAGCGGGCCCCGGACAGCACCTGGCACAGGCGGCGGGCGGCCACCGGCGAGTCCCGCAGCATGGCCAGATACCAGTGGGATCCGCCGATGGACTCCGACAGGCGGCGGAAGGAAAGCAGGCCGGCGTCGGGATCGGGGCCCTGCCCGATCCAGCCGATGATCACCGGCAGCAGCTGGCGCTGGATGGCCGCACGCCGACTGACCCCCTCGGTGAGCGCCTGGATGTGGTGCAGGGCGCCGTCGGGGTCCAGGTAGCCGAAGGCCGCCAGCCGCTCCCGGGCGGCGTCCGGAGTCAGCGTCAGTTCCTCGGTGCTCAGGCTGGCCGCGACGCTCAGCAGCGGCCGGTAGTAGATCTCCTCGTGCAGCGCACGCACCCGGCGCCGCACCGAGTTGAACAGCTTGCGCACCGCGTCAGGATCGTGCAGCCGCCGACGGTCGATGCCCCGGCCGATGCTGCGCAAATCTGTACGCCCCGCCGGCAGCATGTGGCTGCGACGCATACGCAGCAACTGGGTGCGGTGCTCCAGTAGCCGCAGCATCCGGTAGCAGTCGGCAAGCTCGGCCCCATCCGCCCGCCCCACATAACCAGCGGCCGAGAGCTGCGCCAGCGCATCCAGCGTGCTAGGCGCGCGCAGCCGCTCATCAACGCGCCCGTGGACCAGCTGGAGCAACTGCACAGTGAACTCCACGTCCCGCAGGCCCCCGGGGCCGAGCTTGATCCGCCTGTCATCAGGGCCCGAGTGCGCTGACTCGCTCTCCACACGGCGCCGCATTGACCGGGCGTCATCCACGAAGTTCTCCCGCCGGCTAGCAGCCCACACCAGGGGTGCGACCCCGGCCTCATAGGCGGCGCCGAGGTCCCGATCACCGGCGCAGGCGCGCGCCTTGAGCAGCGCCTGGAACTCCCACGAGGAGGCCCAGCGCTGGTAGTAGGCCAGGTGCGAGTCCAAGGTTCGTACCAGCGCCCCGTCCTTGCCCTCGGGGCGCAGCGCCGTGTCCAGCGGCCACAGTGGCGGCTCGGTTCCGGAGGCGGAGGTGACGTGGGCGATCTCGGTGGCCAACTGCGTCCCGATCCGCACAATCTCCTCCTCCCCCGCCTCCGTCTGCTCGCCCGCGCCCGGATCGGCCGGGCCGACCACGTAGACGACGTCGACATCCGATATGTAGTTCAGCTCCTGAGCACCAGCCTTGCCCATGGCAATGATCGCCATGGGCACCGCGTCCGCGTCGGGGCCGACAACTGCGCGGGCAAGGGCCAGTGCCGCCTGCAGCGCCGCATCCGCCAACTCGCTCATGCGGCGACCCACCACCGGCATGTGGGCCAGCGGAGTGGCGGAGGTCAGGTCATCGGCCACAACTGCAAGCAGGCGCTCCCGGTAGGCCACACGCAGCGCGGTCGTGGCCCGCTCGGCCACGGCAGCGGGTACCGGCGCGGCAGACCCGGCGAGCGCGCCTAACACGGCACCGGTCAGGGCCGCCCCGGGCGCGGGCTGGCCAGGAGCGTCCCAGGCGTGTTCGGGAGCAAGGGCCTCCAGGTGCTCAGGATGCGTGATCAGAAAGTCGCCGAGAGCCTCGGAGGCGCCCAGCACCGCCAGCAGGCGGCGCAGGTGAGTCCGCAAGCACCCGGGCTGAGCCTCAGGGGCGGAGCCGGAGGAGCCGCGTCCACCGGCAACCTCGTCGCCGCCGCGCAAGGCGGGCGAGGCGGTATCGGTGGTGTCGGCGGTGTCGGCGCCATCGTGTGAGTCATCGGCCCGCAGCAGGGCGCGCAGCATGCGTGCGGGCTGGGCCACCCGAGTCTGCCCGGCGGCATCCCCGCCAATGACCGTGCAGGCCTCAGCCAGTCGCACCAGGGCTAGCACCGCGAGGTCGGGATTCGCGGTGCTGCCGAGCTCGTCGACAAGGCGGGCGCGCACAGGGTCGAGTGCGGGCAGTTCCCCCTGCGTGCCCTTCCTAGAAACCGTCGGCGCGGCCGGCAGGAAGGGGTCTAGCGCCGGGTCGGTGATAAGGCCGTAGGCGCGCTCCACCTCCGTGAACCCGGCCCAGAGGAGCCGGGCCCGGGTACTGGGCCAGCGGTCATGTCTGCGGGAGGCGGGGCCGCCTGCCGGCGCCCCGGGCCCCGGCAGGGGCTTGCGCTCACTCCCGCTCCCACTATTTGAAGGCATCACAGGCGCGGGAAGAACTGGCTGATCTCGAAGTCGGTCACCTGGGCGTCGTAAGCCAGGTACTCGCGGCGCTTGTTGCGGCGGAAGAACTCGAAGGCATCCTCCCCCAGGGTGTCCGCCACCAGGTCCGACTCGGCCATGGCGGCCACGGCGCTCTTGAGCGAGGTGGGCAGCGCGCCAATGCCGAGCGACTTGCGCTCCAGCTCGGACAGCGCCCAGACATCGTCCTCGGCCTCGGCAGGCAGCTCGTACCCCTCCTCGATACCCTTCAGGCCGGCTGCGAGGATCACGGCGAAGGCCAGGTAGGGGTTGGCGGAGGAGTCGATGCCGCGGAACTCGATGCGGGCGGACTGGGCCTTGCCGGGCTTGTGCATGGGCACGCGCACCAGGGCGGAGCGGTTGTTGTGGCCCCAGCACACGTAGCTGGGGGCCTCGTCGCCGCCCCACAGGCGCTTGTAGGAGTTGACGTGCTGGTTGGTCACCGCGCAGATCTCGGTGGCGTGGTGCAGCAGGCCCGCAATGAAGGCGCGCCCCGTGGCGGACAGCTGGTACTGCCCGGCCGGGTCGTGAAATGCGTTGCGGTCCCCCTCGAACAGTGAGAAGTGAGTGTGCATCCCGCTTCCGGGCTGCCCGATGAAGGGCTTGGGCATGAAGGTCGCCTGGCAGCCCTCCTGCAGGGCGACCTCCTGCACGACTGCCCGGAAGGTCATGATGTTGTCCGCCATGGACAGGGCGTCGGCGAAGCGCAGATCGATCTCATTCTGGCCGGGGCCGCCCTCGTGGTGGGAGAACTCCACGGAGATGCCCATCTGCTCAAGCATGAGGATGGCGTGGCGGCGGAACTCGTGGGCCGTGCCGCCGGGCACGTGATCGAAGTAGCCGGCGTAGTCGGTGGGGATGATCCGGCCCTCGCTGTTGCGGTCCACCAGGTAAAACTCGATCTCGGGGTGCACGTAGCAGGTGAAGCCGGCGTCGGCAACACGGGCCAGCTGGCGCTCGAGCACGGCACGTGGGTCAGTGCGGGCGGGCTCACCGTCCGGGGTGAGCACGTCGCAGAACATACGGGCGACGCTGTTGACCTCCTCCCGCCACGGCAGCATCTGGAAGGTGGAGGGGTCCGGGGACAGCAGCATGTCCGACTCGAATACGCGGGTCAGCCCCTCAATGGCGGAGCCGTCGAAGCCGATCCCCTCCTCGAAGGCACCCTCTACCTCCGCCGGCGCGATCGCCACCGACTTGAGCTGACCGAGCACGTCGGTGAACCACAGGCGGATGAAGCGGATATCGCGCTCCTCAATGGCGCGAAGCACGTATTCCTGCTGCTTGTCCATAATCCTGGCGTTGCCTCCTTGCGCGTGCGGTGTGGACCGGTGCGGGCGGTGTGCGGGCCCGGCCACCGCGGGCTTCCTCAGCCACCCTATCGGTTGGTTGGGTCGCCCGGGTTTCACGCCGGTGCGGCGGGCGCGGCCGGGCGCGGGAAACCGGCGCGAACTTGATGCTTCAGACCGGCGCATCGCGGGGTGAGGGACACGGTGAGCAGTGCCGGTTCACTACGCCAGACTTGTCTGCCGCCATCCACGTGCCTGGAAGCGGGGCCACCTGCTACGCCAGACTTGCCTGCCGCCACCCC
>NZ_PIZD01000066.1:70053-76657 GCF_010365615.1 Actinomyces sp. 565 | reverse complement strand
GTTAACAACGCCTGTTAACGGCCTGCTGAAGGGCTGGGAGGTATACAGCAGGCCGTTAAGTAGCGTTGTTAACGTCCAACCGGCGTAGCAGACACCCGGTCCACCCACATACCCGCCCCAGACTCCCAACCAGCCCTTAGACACCACACCCTCAAACCGGAAGACCCCGATACGACCACCTCGTTCCAGCGGAGTCACGGCTACGACGGGCCCAACACGCCGATCATCTGGAACAAGGACTCGCATGTGATGCTCACGGGGAGCAGTTCGAACCACGACACCTAGATGCCTATCGTGGCCGTCAATAACTAGGGCGCTGCTGACCGCCTGGGCAGGAAGAGTGCCGCCCGCTGCGTCGCCTTGGATCCCAGGGGCGTCCGCCCCCATCCGCGAGTAGGCTCCGGGCATGAGCACTTCCGCTTCCGATCAGCCATCCGCAGATGCCACCGCGGCCGGCGCCTCCCCCGCCGAGCGCGCGACCACCGACGCCGCTACTCCGGTCGCAGCGGGACAGCAGATCTCACAGGTCAAGAAGGTGCGTGTGCACCACCTGCTGGGCGCGAAGCAGCGAGGCGAGAAGCTGACCATGCTCACCGCCTACGACGCGGTCACCGCGCGCATCCTGGATGCAGCAGGCACCGACATGCTGCTCGTGGGCGACTCGCTGGGCAACGTCATGCTCGGCTACGACTCAACCATGCCGGTGACCCTGGATGAAATGGTGGTGGCCACGCGCTCGGTGGCCAGTGCCACCACCCGGGCCCTGGTGGTGGCTGACCTGCCCTTTGGCACCTACGAGGCGGGCCCGGAGCAGGCCCTGGCCAGCGCCGTGCGGCTCATGCGTGTGGGCGCCAACGCCGTCAAGCTCGAAGGCGGCCGCCCCCGGGAGGCGACCGTGCGGGCCCTGTCTGAGGCCGGCATCCCGGTGGTCGGGCACCTCGGCTTCACCCCGCAGTCGGTCAACAAGCTCGGGGGTTTCCGTGTGCAGGGCCGCGACCAGGACGCCCAGGAGGCGCTCCTGGCCGACGCCCGGGCACTGGCGGACGCCGGCGCGGTAGCCGTCGTGCTGGAGATGGTGCCAGCGCCTGTGGCAGCGCGGATCACGCAGGCCTTGGCGGTGCCTACGATCGGCATCGGCGCCGGAGTCCACTGCGACGGTCAGGTCCTGGTGTGGACGGACATGGCCGGCATGACCGAGTGGAAACCGCGCTTCGTGCGCCGCTTCGGGCAGGTCGGCCAGGCATTGCAGCAGGCCGCCCAGGAGTACAACGCCGCAGTGCGTTACGCCTCGTTCCCCGGTCCGGCAGAGACCTTCGAGGCGTGAGTCGAATCCGGCGACGAAGCCGTTCCTAGCGGGCGGCTCGCCCCACCTGATCCGCCCGCCTGATCCACCCGGCTCCCGCTGGCTGTCAACCGCCCCGACCGGGAGGCGCCGGACCCCGGGGGCTAGCCGGCTAAGGTCTTATGCCTCGGCCTGCGGGGCGAGGCCGCCCCCGCAGGCAGGCCCTCCGGGTGCTCCCAGTCAATCGGCACGGGCACAACCCCGGTCAAGGCATCGCTGAAGTCCTTGACGGTATAGGTAACGCCCTGATTGCCGGGGTCCTCCGCCCAGGCGAGCAGCTGCGGGGCGCCGTCAGGGGCGGCGGGAGCGACCTCCACTGTGGTCACGGCGCAGTTGGCCATGGGCGCCATGCCGTAGATCCGGGGACCCACCCAGCGGGCCAAGATGGTCATCAGCGTCATGCCGTGGGAGACCACCAGCACACTCTCCTCACCGCCCGCATCCGCGGTGCCGGCGCGCAGGTCGGCCAGGACGCGGGCGATTGCGCCGTCTACGTCCGCGAGGTAGTCGCGGGCGCTGATGCCGCCGGGAGCACCGGGGTGTACCCCGGTCAGGACACCAGGTAGGTGCTGCTCCACCGGCAGGGCGGCGTGCATAACCGGGTCTGGTCCACCGTCGTAAACGCCGTAGTTGTACTCACGCAGGCCCGTGAGGTTCACCGGGACGACTCCTGGATGGGCCTGCAGGAGGATCCCGCCGGTCTCCTGCACGCGCCCCTGGGGACTGAAGTAGGCCCGGGTGAAGGGCACGTCTGCCAGGTAGTCGCGGCAGATCTCGGCCCCCCGGCGGCCCTCGGGCGTCAGGGGCGAGTCGGCGGCTCCCTGGGTACGGCGCTGCTCGTTCAGGACGGTGCGGCCATGCCGCACAAAGTAGATCCTCGCCATACGGCAATCGTATGGCAGCGCCAGCTGCCCGGGGCACGGGTCACGCGGAGCTGCCCCTGGCACGGGGCCGACGGCCCCTGCTGCGAGGCGCCTCAGTCGCGAGCCGCCTCGGTGCCGCCCGCCGCGGCCTGCTGCAGACGGTTGATCTCCTCGGAGAAGGTCCACCGGTTCAGGAGGCGTTCGAAGCGCCGCCCGTCTATGTAAACCACCGGGCCGGCGTCATCGGTTAGTCCCTCGACGTCGCTGGCATCGGCGAGCACCTTGGCCTCATCGACCCCGGAGTCGATGCGCTCCCACATCGCGTGGGCGTCTACGCCCACCTGCCTGGCGGCGCGGGTGATGGAGCGGGAGGTGATACCGCCGCGCAGTCCGGCCAGGGCGTCGTGGAAGTCCCAGAGACTGGGCTCATCGTTGGCGGAGGCGGCCTCTAGTGCGAGCGCAGCCAGGAGGCTCCCGGAGCCGGAGAGCTTGTGCCGCAGGATCAGCAGCACGTTCCCGGAGTCGATCAGCGGCTTAAGGCCGTAGAGCGCCTCGGTCAGCCGCCAGCGGTCCGCGTCGTCCATGTCGGCGTAGTTGATCAGTACGTGCGGGGCGTCCAGGCTGCCGAATGTCAGTTCGTGCTCGGGCTCGGGTGGGCGGCACAGGTTGAGTCCCGCGGGCTCGGGCAGCGGGGCGATGCGGCTGGTCACCTGGAAGACGAGGGTGGCCAGTACCAGTGCGAGCAGTGAGGCCAGCAGCACGCCGAGGCGGGCCTGGTCGCGCGGCACCTCATCCTCCAGGGCGATGTTGGCCACCAGCAGGGAGATGGTGAATCCCATCCCCGACAGGGCGCCCAGGCCCGTGATCCGCGGCAGATCCAGGCCCGGCATGCGTGAGGCGGGCACCAGCCACGCCACCAGGCCCGCTCCAATGACGACCCCCAGCAGCTTGCCCACCACCAGGCCGCCGACGACGGCCCACAGGATGCGGGAGGAGACGGCGGCGCCGATGGTGCCTGCACTCAGCTCCACCCCGGCATTGGCCAGCGCGAACAGGGGCACCACCAGGTAGTTGACATACGGCGGCAGTACGAAGGCCACTCGCTGATTAAGCGGCATCGAGTAGTTCAGGGCCTCCCGTAGCATCCGTGCGCTTCCGGGCGCGGGCGCCTGCCGGTACAGGGCCGCGAACTCGCCGGCTGCGTCGACGTCCTCGCTGCGCACGTTGTACACCGGCATGAGCAGGCCGATGAGCACGCCCGCGAGCGTGGCGTGCACGCCGGAGCAGTAGACCGCGTACCAGATGACCACGGCGAGCGCCAGGTAGGGAGGCACGTGCCAGACACCCCGCCGCGCCATCAGCCACACCCCGAGCAGGCCGGCTACCGCAGCGGCAAGTGCGACGTAGTTGAGCGACTCGGAGTAGAAGATGGCGATCACCGCCAGCGCGCCAATATCGTCGATGACGGCGAAGGCCAGCAGGAACAGGCGCAGGCGCGGCGCGCGCCTAGGGCCTATCAGCGCCAGCATTCCCAGGGCGAAGGCGGTGTCGGTGGAGATCACCGACCCCCACGCGTGCGCCCCTTCCGATCCGCCCATGACGGCCAGGTAGATCAGTGCCGGCACCACCAGGCCGCCTACCGCTGCCGCCGTGGGCAGCAGTGCGCGCCCCGGCAGCCGCAGCTCACCCAGCGTCAGCTCCCTACGCACATCCAGGCCCACCATGAAGAAGAAGACCGCCATCAGGCCTTCATCCACCCACTCGTGCAGGGTTAGGCCGACGCCGAAGGGACCGACGTCGATAGAGGCCGTCGTCTGCCAGAAGTGGTGGTAGCTGTTGCCCGTATTCGCCCAGATCAGGGCGGTGATGGTGGCCAGAACCAGGGCGATTGCCGCATAGGTCTCATTGGTCTGTAGCTCCAGCAGCCGACCTTGGCGGCGCAGATAGGTGTCGACGACGTCACGAATGTGGGTATAGGGGGCGTCGCCACGCACGTTGGGGATGCTCATGCAGTCTCCGTATGCAGTCGGAAGGGGACTTGAGTGGTGTCTGATCCGGTGGATGATTTTAAGCGGCCCCCGCGAATCGGGGCGGGGAGAGATCTGTCTCCCCCTCCCGGGAGCGCAGGCTCCTATGCTGGCGCCATGACTACAGCCACCCCCGCGCTCGCGGACCGGGCTCCGCGCGGCACCCTAATCAAAGGTGTTCTGACCCCCGAGCGGCACGTGCCCGCCTCCATTGCCCGCCCCGAGTACATGTTCCACGACGGGCCCGAGCAGGTTAACGCCCCCGATGTGAAGGACCCGCAGACGGTTGAGCGTATCCGTGCGGCTGGGCGGATCGCGGCGCGCGCTCTGGCCGAGGCGGCCAAGGCCATTGCGCCGGGAGTCACCACCGACGAGCTGGACCGCATCGCGCACGAGTACATGTGCGACCACCACGCCTACCCGTCCTGCCTGGGCTACATGGGCTTCCCCAAGTCGATCTGCACCTCCGTCAACGAGGTCATCTGCCACGGCATCCCGGACTCAACCGTGCTCAGGGAGGGGGACCTGATCAACCTGGACGTGACCGCCTACCTCGACGGGGTTCACGGCGACACCAACGCTACCTTCGCGGTGGGGGAAGTGGACGAGGAGACGGCGCTCCTGATCGAGCGCACCCGCGTCGCCATGGAGCGCGGGATCAAGGCGGTCAGGCCGGGCCGGGAGGTCAACGTGATCGGCCGGGTCATTGAGAAGTACGCCAAGCGCTTCGACTACGGCGTGGTGCGCGACTACACCGGGCACGGCGTCGGCGAGGCCTTCCACTCCGGTCTGATCATTCCCCACTACGACTCCGCTCCCCGGTTCGACGACGTCATGGAAGTGGGCATGGTGTTCACGATTGAGCCAATGCTCACACTCGGGACCGAGGAGTGGGAGCAGTGGGATGACGGCTGGACCGTAGTCACCAAGGACCGGTCCCGCACGGCCCAGTTCGAGCACACTCTTGTGGTTACCGAGGACGGCGCGGACATCCTCACTCTCCCCTGAGCGCGTTTCCATCCGACCGGGTCCGGTGCCCGCAGTCACAGTACCGGGCGTTGTTGCCGGGCACCGGGGAAGTTCTCCCCATCCTCGTGGCCGAGACGGATGCCCCATGAGCGTGTTTGCACGTGTACATTCATCTTCGTGACGTGTCCGCGACCGTTGCGAGCGGGCATCGAGTGACAACAGGAATCCCCTCTCCCGGAAGGTTTTTCGCTATGGCATTGCGCTTCAACCCGCCGCCGAACTGGCCTGCGCCCCCCGAGGGCTTCAACCCGCCGCCGGGCTGGCAGCCTGACCCCGCGTGGGGACCCGCACCGGAGGGCTGGCAGCTGTGGATCGAGGATTCCGTCCCGGACGGCAGCGCTGGTTCCGCACCGCAGGCGGGCTCGGCCCCCGACGCCGGCTGGGCCCCTACCCAGGCCGTGCCGACGGGCGCCTCCGCTCCCGTAGCTGACCCCACTGGTCAGTCGGCCTCCGCTCCTTCTGGTGACTATGCTGCCGGGGCGAGCCCGTACGCCGCCAACATGAATTACGCCCAGTCCCCCACGCCGTACCACAACCAGCAGCAGGCGCCGGGAGCTTCCCCGCAGGCCGCTGGCTGGCAGCCGATCGACGTCACGCAGGCGGGCATGCCCGGAGGGAAGAAGCCAGTCACTAAGCAGTGGTGGTTCTGGACCATCATCGGTGTGGTGGTGCTGGCCCTGGTCATCGGTATCGTCGTGGCGCTGTCCGGCGGTGATGACGACTCTGACAACCGCTCATCGTCAACGACCACCTCATCATCCAGCAATGACAACGGCACCTCGGGCAACTCCTCCGGCGGCAGCTCCGGCGGTGATCAGCAGGACGAGCCGTCTGAGGACGAGCGCGGCACCACGCTGGACAACCCGGGAGACCCCCAGGAGCAGATGATCACTTTCAAGGCGTCGGAGTACTCCGATGACCCTGACGCAACAATTGAGGTAGAGATCGGGTCAGTCGAGTGGAATGCCAACGCCTCGCTGAAGAAGGAGCTCACGGACTCCGGACGCTCCTACGCCTGGGAGGAGCCGCCGAGCGGTTCGGTGTACATGCGCGTTCCCGTGTCGGTCGTCTACAGGGGCAAGGGCCAGATGAGCTCCGGGTGGCTCTCCGTGGACTTCGTTGTGGATGGGAACACCACCGAGGCGGAGTACCTGTACAGCTCCAAGGAGTTCAGGACCCAGGACATGCCCCGTAGCGGCGGCAAGGCGGAAGGGTACTTCACGTTCCTGATCAGCGAGGAAGACGCGGAGTCTGAGGAGGCGCGCTTCGCCGTCAAGGGCTTCTACGGCACGGACGAGTACTACATGCAGGCCAAGTCCTTCTGAGCCGCGCCCAGTCGCTCG
>NZ_PIZD01000066.1:61630-69752 GCF_010365615.1 Actinomyces sp. 565 | reverse complement strand
CGGCCCCACCCCTACCGGGTGGGGCCGCCGCCGTCTGTGGTGCGGGCGAGTCGACCTGTACGCCGGGTTCTGTTACTGCCCACCGTTACCGGTGCGGCAGTGGCGACCATCCATCTTGGACCACCGTTGCCGGTGGCCTCACGCGACCTACCCGCAGGCTCGGGCGAGCAACCCTTTCCGCTTTTCAGCGGGCACCTGCTGCGCGGTCTTGCTCCGAGCGGGGTTTACCTAGCCGTGGCGGTCACCCGTCACGCTGGTGGGCTCTTACCCCACCGTTTCACCCTTACCGACCGTAGTCGGCGGTCTGTTCTCTGTGGCACTGTCCCGCGGGTCACCCCGGGTGGCTGTTAGCCACCGCCCTGCTCTGTGGAGCCCGGACGTTCCTCGATCCGCCGACGCTCCGACGGTACCGCGGCCGCCCGGTCGGCTCGTCCGCGAGGGTGATTCTAGATGATCACTGGTTGGCAGGAGCACCGGCCGCCTGCATGCGCCGGGAGCAGCCGCCGCCCGCAGGCGGGGTGACGCGTCACGCCCGTCAGCCCTCCATGCGGACCACTATTACGTCGTTGTCCTCGGCGTGGATGACCTGGTCCTGCGGCGCGGCGGCGATGCGGGCGTGCTCCTGGGGGCTGATCTCAACGCTGCCGCCCTCAACCCGGCGCCCGTATAGGGCTACTGCCCCGAGCCCACCGGTTCGCTGCCGCACCGCCTCATACTCGGAGAGCAGAGCGTCGTCGATCACCGCGGCCAGCTCGGACCGCTTAGTGCGTGCGTCGGCTATCTCGGTATCCAGGCGGGCGAAGTCGGCATCCCTGGCGGCTGTCAGTTCCCGCCCTCCGGCACGTATCTCCTGCTCCTCCTCGGCGGCGGAGCCAGCTTCCGCCTGAGCGGCCTCAAGCGCTTCCATAGCCGCGATCTGGGCCTCCTCCAGAACCGCCTGCCGCCGGCCGAGCTGGTCGATCTCGGACTGAATCGCGGGTAGGTCACGGGCTGCCGCCTGACCGGAGGAGAGCCGCTCGCGCAGCACTTGGGCGCGCCGGAGGACCTGGTTGACCTCATCCTCACGCGTCTTGGCGTTGGCCTGAGCCTCCTGCAGGGCAGCGGCGGCCACAACGGCGCGCCGCCGGTTGGCCTTCAGGCGCTGTACCGTGGCGTCGATGCGTTCCAGCACCGGCAGGTGCTTGCGCTCGTGTGTGAGGCGCGCGAGCTGCGAGTCGAGTCTCTGCAAATCAATGAGCAGTCGCTGCTGGCTGAGGGGGGCGCTGGTCACGGCTTGATCCTCCGCTGGATATTCGGGGTGGGTATCGAGTTGTTGAGTGGCGGCGCACCCCCTGCGGCCTGCTCCGTGCCCCCGGTGGGCGTGGTCTCGGCCGCGGGCGTGCCCTACGGGGCCGGTTCAGGCCCCGGTGCTTAGGCGCAGCGTCCACGGATCGGTGACGATCTGCGATACGTGCGTCGAAAGTCTATGCCCACGGGCCGCCGCCGCGGACTCCAGCCTGGCTGCCAGCGGTGGCAGCCCAACCCACTCGGTGGCCCAGTGCGTGCCGCACAGCAGGTAGGGCCGACCGGCCTCGAGGTGCTCGCTAGCCGGGTGGTGGCGCAGGTCGGCGGTGAGGAAGACGTCGACGTCGGCGGCACGCGCCGCCTCCAGCAGCGAGTCCCCGGCGCCACCCGATACGGCCATGGTCTCTACGACGGCGTCCGGGTCACCGCCAACCAGGAGCCCGGGCACGGAGTCCGGTAGGGCCGCGGCGACGGCGGCGGCTAAGTCCCGCAGGCGGGTGGGAGCCGCTAGTACTCCCACGCGGCCGATTCCCTGCGCGGGGTCGGCGGGGCTGGGCTGCAGGGGGCGGGCCTGTTGCAGGCCGACGCCGGCGGCGAGCGCGGCAGCCACGCCTCCGTGGGCGGCGTCGAGCGACGTGTGGGCGTTGGCCAGGGCGATACCGGCACGGATAAGCCGGTGCACCACCCTCCCCTTGGGGTCTGTGGCCGCAACGTGGTCGGTGCCGCGCAGATAGAGAGGGTGATGCGTGATGACCATGTCCACGCCCTGCTCTATGGCCTCGTCGACGACGGCGGCCACGGGGTCCACAGCCAGCAGGACGCTGCTGACGGGTTCCTCCGGATCGCCGCAGATCAGCCGGTTTGAGTCCCAGTCCTCAGCGAGTTCGGGAGGCGCGGCGCGGCGCAGCATGGCCTCCACCTCCCCCACTGTCAGCGCCTGGTGGTCGGCGAGTGCGTCGGCGTTGGGCTGCGGCTGCGTCATAGGGCCAGGGTAGCGGTGATGGTGCCCCTGGCGGGTCTCGAACCCGCACGCCCGCAGGCAGCGACTTTTAAGGTCGCCGTGTCTACCGTTCCACCACAGGGGCCAGTCGGTGCTCCGCTACGTTCCAGTACCCCCTCTGGGATTCGAACCCAGGACCATGTGCTTATCAGGCACGGACGAGGTATAAGCTCGCTGCTCTAACCGCTGAGCTAAGGGGGCGCGCAGGCGTGTCCGCGGGCGCGGGCGCCTGCCCTGGCGCCGGTCGGGCGACCGACGCAGTAGAGACTATCAGTCAGCGTGGTGGCGAAATTCCCATCCCACACCCTGTGCGTCGCTCGGCAGGCGGACCTAACCTTACTACCCTGATGCATTCGTCTCGCGCAGCCGCTCGGTGCGCACGTCTTCCGGAAGGGAATCATGAAGCTCGCGCAGCGCGCCGTCACAGCTCCGCCGTTCCACGCAATGAGCATCGGAGCACGCGCCCGCGAGATCGAGGCCCGCGGGTACTCGGTCGCAAAGCTCAGTCTGGGCGAGCCCGACTTCGGCGCCCCGCCGGCGGTGTGCGACGCCCTGGCCCGCGTGGCCCACCAGGAACTGCCCTACACGGCAGCAGCGGGGCTGCCACAGCTACGAGAGGCGATCTCCCGCTTCTACCGCGAGCACCATGACGTGCAGGTCGATCCGGAGCGAGTCCTGGTGACCTCGGGGGCCTCCGCGGCGCTGCTGCTGGCCGCTGCCCTGACCACCGAGCCGGGCGACGACGTGGTGATCGCCGACCCCTGCTACCCGTGCAACCGTGAGCTCGTGGCCTCCTTCGGGGGACGCATCGTACTGGCCCCCACGCTTGCCGAGTCCCGGTACCAGCTGGAGCTGGACGCCATGGAGACGGCGTGGACCCCATACACCAACGCCGTCATGATGGCCACGCCGTCGAACCCCACGGGCACCTCCATTCCCTATGCCGAGCTGGACCGGATCTGCCGCGCGGCGCGTGCAGCGGGCGCGTGGCGGATCGTGGATGAGATCTACCTGGGTCTGGCGGATCCGGATGCGCAGGGACGTCCGGCGCGCACGGTGCTGGCACTGGACCCGGAGGCGATCGTGATCTCCAGCTTCTCGAAGTTCTTCGGGATGACGGGATGGCGGCTGGGCTGGGTGGTGCTGCCCGAGTCGTTGGTCGAGCCGGCGCGCAACCTGGCGGTCAACTACTTCCTGTGCGCCTCGACGCCGGCCCAGATCGCCGCCCTGGAGGCGTTCACGCCCCAGTCGCTGGCAGTGTGCGAGCAACGTCGGCGCGAGCTGGTGGAGCGGCGTCACCTGGCGCTCGGACAGCTGCGCCGACTGGGCCTGAACATTCCGGTGGAGCCCGACGGTGCTTTCTACATTTACTTCGACGTCTCCGATACGGGGCTGTCCTCGTGGGACTTCTGCATGCGGGCGCTCGATGAGGCGCATGTGGCGCTGACGCCGGGGCGCGACTTCGGGGTGCGCACCGCCGAGTCGCACGTGCGCTTGTCGTACGCGGCCTCCCGGGAGGAGATCACCGAGGGCTTGAAGCGCCTGGGCCGCTTCATGAGCACCCTGGCTTGACCGCACGCCAGCACACGCCGCAGCCCCGCCATGCCGGTGGCTGAGTCACGCGCCCAACCCGGCCCCCATACCGACAGACCCAGGTCAATCATTCCCGCCAGGGCGGTTCCGGGCTTGTGCAGCAGGCGCTCGCCCGGCCGGTAATCATCCGCTCGGGCCAGCCGGGCAGCCAGATCGGGGCGCTGCTGGTGCAGGAAGAGCCTGGCCTTGAGTGCATGCACGGAGTCGGAGACGATGACGATGCGGGAGCAGTGCTCGATCAGGGGGATGACTGCGGCGACATTCTCCCAGGTGGAGCGGCTCGCCGCCTCAAGCACGAGCGGACCGGTGTAGCCGCGGCCGCCCACTGCGTAGCGGGCCATGAGCTCCGCCTCCGGCACGCGGCCCAAACCGCGCCCCTCCCCCGCAGCCAGAATCCCGGCGACGGCGCCCGCTGCCAGCGGCGCCTGCGTCGGGTACTAGCCACGGCACTCCTCTCGGTGCTGCGCATGAGACTGGCCGCCTGGGGTCAGCGGCGCCCGAGGGCGATGGGTGGACCCGGCCGGGCTCGAACCGACGACCTACGCGGTGTAAACGCGTTGCTCTACCAACTGAGCTACAGGTCCGTGCCCGCCACTGGTGAAAGCGGCGGCGCGGGACATTCTAGCGCCGTCGACGGCCGTCCACGGCAACGGGGACCGGCGGGTCGCCCTACGGGGAGCAGCGAGGCACAGTGCCCCAGCCGACGTCGTCTCCCGGCACGCCGTCCCGCTCAGCGCCCGCCCAGTGCCTGCTCAATGCCCGCTCAGTGCCTGCGGCTGGAGACGCGGATACCGCTCCAGCGCTCCCCCATTGAGGCCGCGGAGGTCGCGTGCATGCCGGCTGTTCGCGCCGCCTCCTCGATCTCGGTGGCGTCAACCGCCCCGGTGGTGCGCGCCTTGGGGGTCAGAACCCACACCAGGCCGTCACCGTCGAGGTTGGCCTGGGCGTCAACCAGCAGGTCGGTCAGGTCGTCGATGTCACCGTCGTCGTCGCGCCACCAGATGATTGCGGAGTCCGCAACGTCCTCGAAGTCCTCGTCCACGAGCTCGGTGCCGGTCTGGGCCTCGGCGGCCTGTCGTAGGGCCTCGTCGACGTCGTCGTCGTATCCGAATTCCTGGATGATCAGACCGGGGGCGAAGCCGAAGGCTCCGGCCGCTGTACTCGCCACTGCTGTTCTCTCCGTTTCATGCCGGGGCCGCTTGGCCCGTGCGTCGGCCGCCTTCGCGGCACTCGGTTCTAGCTACTGCACTAGCCCACCGCACCAGACCCGCCGGACGCAAGCGAACACGCCCGAGAGCACGACGCCCGCCCGCGGGATCCTTCAGAGCCGCCGCCTGTAATACACGCCACAACGTGCTCGAGGCCACATCTGCTCTGGGACTTTATTCCCGATTTTGGGTGCGTCGGAGCGCCTCCGCCTCCTAGATTAGGAGTGCTAGTAGCGCACGCGACCGGCGCGGCGGGCGATGCCCTCGGCACACCGCCTGCCGCGCCCCGTCTAAGCCGCCCGGACACGAAGAAAGAGGATCTCCGTGAGCCCTACCAACGACTTCACTCCACTAATCGACGGCCTGCTGCACAAGGTCGCGGACAATGATCCGGACGAGACCGGCGAGTGGCGTGACTCCCTCGACGCCCTCATCGCGGACAAGGGCGGACCCCGGGCCCGCTTCATCCTGCTGAACCTGCTCGCCGAGGCGCGCCGCAAGAACGTGACCGTGCCGGCACAGACCACCACGCCCTACGTCAACACCATCGACGTCGTTGACGAGCCCTACTACCCCGGCGACGAGGACGTTGAGCGCACATACCGCCGTTGGCTGCGGTGGAACGCCGCCGTGATGGTTACCCGGGCACAGCGGCCCGGCATCAGCGTCGGCGGGCACATCTCCTCCTATGCCTCCACCGCCACCCTCTACGAGGTCGGCTTCAACCACTTCTTCCGCGGCAAGGACCACCCCGGCGGAGGCGACCACGTCTTCTTCCAGGGGCATGCCTCCCCCGGTAACTATGCCCGCGCCTTCCTGGAGGGCCGGCTGACCGAGGCGGACCTGGACGGGTTCCGGCAGGAGGTCTCCCGGCCGGCCGGCGGGCGGGGCCTGCCCTCCTACCCGCACCCGCGGCGCATGGAGGACTTCTGGGAGTACCCCACCGTCTCGATGGGGCTGGGGCCGGCGGAGGCCATCTACCAGGCCTGGTTCGACCGCTACCTGCAGGGCGCCGGCATCAAGGACACCTCCGCCCAGCACACCTGGGCCTTCCTGGGCGACGGGGAGATGGACGAGCCGGAGTCCCGCGGCATGCTGCAGCTGGCCGCCTCCCAGCAGCTGGACAACCTCACCTTCGTGGTCAACTGCAACCTCCAGCGGCTCGACGGGCCGGTGCGCGGCAACGGCAAGATCATTCAGGAGCTGGAGGCCTGCTTCAAGGGTGCGGGCTGGAACGTCATCAAGGTGATCTGGGGGCGCGGCTGGGACCGGCTGCTCGCGGCGGACAAGGACCACGCCCTGGAGCACCTGATGATGGAGACGCTCGACGGCGACTACCAGACCTTCAAGGCCAACGACGGCGCCTACGTGCGCGAGCACTTCTTCGGTCGCGACCCGCGCACGGCCAAGCTGGTGGAGAACTGGACGGATGAGGAGATCTGGGCCCTCCAACGCGGCGGCAACGACTACCACAAGATGTACGCCGCCTACAAGGCGGCCACCGAGCACAAGGGCCAGCCCACCGTCATCCTGGCGCAGACGGTCAAGGGCTACCTGTTGGGCTCCCACTTCGCCGGCCGCAACGCCACCCACCAGATGAAGAAGCTGGGCCTGGAGGACCTCAAGGGGCTGCGCGACCGCCTGCACATCCCGATCAGCGACGCCGAGCTCGAGGCGAATCCGAAGCTGCCTCCCTACTACCGCCCCGAGCCGGACGACCCGGCGCTGGCCTACATGCTTGAGCGGCGCCGCCGCCTGGGGGGCTTCCTGCCCGAGCGCCGTGACCCCGGCGCGCAGCTGCAGCTGCCCGGTGACGCCCCCTACGAGATCCTCAAGGGCGGCTCCGGAAAGCAGCAGGTCGCCAGCACCATGGCCTTCGTGCGGCTGCTCAAGGAGCTGATCAAGGACGAGCACATCGGACGGCGCATCGTGCCGATCGTGCCGGACGAGTCCCGCACATTCGGGCTGGAGTCGCTGTTCCCCACCCGCAAGATCTTCAACACCCAGGGCCAGAACTACACGCCGGTGGACGCGGAGATGATGCTGTCCTACCGGGAGTCGACCTCCGGGCAGATCATGCACACCGGCATCAACGAGGCTGGCTCGGCCGCGCTGTTCCAGGTGGCCGGCACCAGCTACTCCACCCACGGGGAGCCGATGATCCCCGTTTACATCTTCTACTCGATGTTCGGCTTCCAGCGCACCGGCGACCAGTTCTGGGCGGCCGGCGACCAGCTCACGCGCGGCTTCATCATCGGCGCCACCGCAGGCCGCACCACCCTTACCGGTGAGGGCACCCAGCACATGGACGGGCACTCCCCCCTGCTGGCTGCCACCAACGAGGCGGTGGTCACCTACGATCCGGCCTACGCCTACGAGATCCGGCACATCGTGCGCGACGCGCTTGAGCGCTGGTATGGGCCGGATTCCGGCCGCAACCGGGACGTCATGTACTACCTGACGGTGTACAACGAGCCGATCCACCAGCCGGCCGAGCCCGCAGACGCTGACGTCGAGGGGATTCTCCGGGGCATTCACCGCCTCGACGTGCCGCCCGAGGGCGACGGGCCCGAGGTGCAGCTGCTCGCCTCGGGCGTGGCAGTTCCCTGGGTGCAGGAGGCTCGCCGCCTTCTGGCCGAGGACTGGGGAGTGCGCGCCGGCGTGTGGTCGGTGACCAGCTGGAACGAGCTGCGCCGCGAGGCCCTGGAGGCTGAGCAGCACAACCTCCTGCACCCGGATGAGCCGGCCCGCGTGCCCTACCTGACCGCCAAGCTGGGTGAGGCCTCCGGTCCATTCATCGCCACCAGCGACTTCGACCACCTGGTGCCTGACCAGATCCGCGCCTGGGTTCCCGGGGACTTCCACACCCTGGGCGCCGACGGCTTCGGCTTCTCCGACACGCGCGCAGCCGCCCGCCGCCACTACCTGATCGATGCCGAGTCAGTGGTGGTCAAGACGCTCCAGGCGCTGGTGGCACAGGGGCGGATGGACCGCTCCGTGCTATCCCAGGCCATCGCCCGCTACCAGCTTCGGGACC